>DATFAJ010000248.1:0-8340 GCA_035254745.1 Candidatus Methylomirabilota bacterium
AGGTCGCGGTACCAGGCGCACTCCTCGGCCCCGTCGACCTTGGGCAGGTAGAAGTAGATGCCCTGCCCCCGGCCGGCCTGGGCGCGCCCGGGATAGAAGAGGGTGAGCGCGGTCCCCAGGATGGCGGCGGAGATCGGACGCCCGTCCACCATGACCTCGGGCTCGTCGAGATGGAGGCCGCGCTCGCGGTGCATGAAGAACGGCAGCTCGCCGGGCGCGATGCGGTATTCCTTCTTGCGCTCGGGGTCCATGTACTGCAGCTCGTGGTTCACCGCGGCCAGGCGGTTGTGACAGGCCCGCACCGTGTCGACGAGCCGGTGGCCGGCCGAGTCCTCGTCGTCGTCGAGATCGCCCTCGGCCCGCTCGCCCTCCGGTCCCGGGTTGAGCGCGTTGATGAACATGCTGGTGATCGAGCACGGCCCCGAGATCTCGATGCCCGGCGTGGACAGGTCCTTCGGCACCGGCGGCACCTTCCAGTCGCCGCCGCCGGCCGCGCTCGACACGGGCGCCGCGGGTAGCCGGCCGTGCCGGAGGGCCTGGGTCAGCCGCTCGTCGCGCTTGGCGCGCAGCGCGTGCACCCGCGCGCCGAGCTCGTCGTGCAGCCGCAGGAGATAGGCCTGGAACTCGGGGGTGAAGAGGGCGGCCGCGCCCTCCACGGGCGCGACCTGCACCCGCTGGCTCGAGGAGGCTCCGGGATGGGCCGGCATGACGTCGCTCCGTTCGGTTGAGGTGGGGCCGGCCTCAGGCGGTCGCGCGGGCGCCGCGTCCGCGGCCCCGCCAGAGCGCCCTGATGCCGAAGTAGGCGAACGCGTCCTTCAGGTTGGAGAAGAGGCGCTGGACGCGCCCCATCTCGCGGCTCGTCACGTACTCCATGGTGAACACCACGCGGCGCTCGCCCTCCCGCGAGGGGCTCACCCCGTGGTACACCTTGTCGCCGTTGAAGATCACCATCGAGCCGGGCTCGGTGGCCACCGCCATCTCGACCGGCGGGTGCCCGGGTCGGCGCGTGTGGAGCCGGCAGAGCAGGCGGCTCGAGGAGTCCTGCACGAGCCCGAAGAGCACGGTGTAGCGCGCGCCCCGGTAGTACGAGGTGTCGTAGTGGTAGCCCATGTGGTCGCCCGCCTCGGTGTAGAAGTACAGCGCGCAGGCGTGCGGATCCTCGTCGGGGCAGAGCTGCAGCTCCGCGCCGACGAGATCTCCCAGGAACCGCCGGAAGCGCTCGGAGCGGTAGAAGGCGAGCAGGGCGGGCCCGTCGTCCGCGATCGCGAAGTGGCTCACGCTCCCGCCCTTCTTGTGGCGTGGGATGTAGTTGCGGTTGAGCCCGGGCTCGAGCCGGCGGACGTCGTCGAGGAGAGCCTCGACCGCGGCCGGGGGCAGGAACCGCTCGATGAAGAGGAACTCGTCCTGGGCCCAGTACTCCCGCCTGAGCCCGGCCGCGTCCAGGCGGTCCAGGGCCGCGTCGATCTCGGCGGCGAGGGAGCCGGTCTCCGGGCTCATGGTCGGGGCGCCAGTCGCTCGACCTGCACCAGGTTCGAGTGCAGCGCGGGGCCGCCGCCCATGTCGGTGGTGCGGTCGTCGGTGAGCGCGTTGACCCCGCGCCCGCCCGGCTGGTGCTTGCTCCACCAGATGCCCTCCACCACCACCACCCCGGCCCGCGTGTCCTCGGTGAGCTCGGCGGTGAAGCGGGCCTCCCCGCGCGCGCTGCGCACCAGGACCGCGTCACCGCCCCGGACGCCTCGGGTCGCCGCGTCGGCCGGGTGGAGCAGGACCGCCGGGCCGCGCTGCCGGCGCCGCATCCGCTCGGACTGGCTGAACGACGAGTTGAGGAAGAACCGGTTGGGCGGCACGATGCACTGCAGCGGATAGCGCTCGACCAGCGCCGCATGCTCCGGCCCCTCCACCAGCGGCACGTAGGTCGGCAGCGCGGGCAGCCCCTCGCGGGCGAGCGTCTCGGACAGGAACTCGACCTTGCCCGACGGGGTGGGCGCCCCGTTCGCGAAGGGCAGATAGGGCCGGCCCACCTGCAGGCGCACCGAGCGCTCCGCCTCGAGCCGCTCGAGCGTGATGCCGGCCACCGAGGCGTCGCCCGAGTCGAGCGCCTCGCGGATCAGGTCGTCCTCGCTCTTGGCGAAGTGGGGATCGCGCAGCCCCATCACGCGGGCGAGATCCCGCGTCACCGCCCAGTTCGAGCGCGCCTGGCCTTCCGGCGGGATCACCGGGCGGGCGAGCTGGAGATGGAGGTGCCCGTACGACCGGTAGCAGTCGGTGTGCTCCATCGAGGTGGTGGCGGGCAGCACGAGATCGGCGTAGTCGGTGGTGTCGGTCAGGTGCTGCTCGTGGACGACCGTGAACAGGTCCTCGCGGCGGAGCCCCTGGAGCACCAGCTCCTGGTTCGGCACGATGGTGGCCGGGTTGGCGTTGTAGACGTAGAGCGCCTTGACCGGCGGCCGCAGGTCCGGGTCGGTGAGCGCGCGCCCGAGCTGTATCATGTTGATCGAGCGCGGCGCCGGCTCCGGCATCAGGTCCGCGCGCTCGAGCGCCGCGGAGCGGAGCCCGAAGGCCCCGCCGGACGAGAGCAGCGCGCCTCCGGCGGGATCGGCGTAGGCGCCGGTCAGCGCGGGCAGGCACGCGATGGTCCGGCAGGTCATGCCGCCGTTGTCGTGCCGGGAGAGCCCGATGCCGACGCGGATGAACGCGGCCCGGGTGGCGCCGTACCGCCGCGCGAGCGCCACCACGTCCTCCGCGGCAACCCCGGTGATCCGGGCCACGCGCTCCGGGTCGTACTGCTTGACGTGATGGGCGAGCGCGGTGAAGCCGAGCGTGGCCCGCTGGACGTACTCGTGGTCCACCCGCCCCTCGCCGATCAGCACGTGCATCACGCCGAGGGCCAGGGCCCCGTCGGTGCCCGGGCGCGGCATCAGGTGCCAGTCGGCCTGACGGGCGGTCGCGGTGCGATAGGGATCGATGCAGATCACGAAGGCGCCCCGGCGTCGCGCCCGCTTCACCAGCGTCATCACGTTGATGTGGGTGTGCGAGGCGTTGATGCCCCAGAGCACGATCAGGTCGGAGTCGACCATCTGCTCCGCGTCGCTGCCGATCACCGCCCCGAGCGTCGCCTGCCAGCCCGCGTAGGCGGTGCTGATGCAGATCGTGCGCTCGAGCTGCGAGGCCCCGAGGGCGTGGAAGAGCGGGTGGCCGGCCCGGTTCTGCACGAGCCCGAGGGTGCCACCGTAGGAGAAGGGTAGCAGGGCCTCCGCGCCCCACTGGGCGATGATCCGCCGCCAGCGGTGCGCGATCTCGTCGAGCGCCTCGTCCCAGTCGATCGGCTCGAACCGCCCCTCGCCCTTGAGCCCGATTCTCCGTAGGGGCGTCGACACTCTGGTATCCCCGTAGACCCGCTCCGCGTAGTCGCGGACCTTGCCGCAGATCACGCCCTGGGTGAAGGGATGCGCGGGGTCGCCGACCACGTCGGTGATCCGGGAGTCCTCGACCGTCACCTGGAGCGCGCACTGCGAGGGGCAGTCGTGCGGACAGACGGACGGGAGGGTCGCTCGCATGAGTGCCTAGATTAGCACACCGCCGGATCGTGCCCGGGTACGCGCGGCGGCACGCTATGATCGGCCATGCGCGACGGCGAGCCGCGGCCCCGGTCCTTCTCCACCCGCGAGGCCCGCCGCCTCGGGCTGCTCTTCGCGATCGTCTACTTCGCGCAGGGCATGGTGTACCTGCCCGACCAGGTCGTGGCCATCGTGTTCAAGGAGCGCGGGCTCACCGCCGGGCAGCTCGCCACCTTCTCGTGGATCATCACCACGCCCTGGTTCATCAAGCCCCTCTACGGACTGCTCTCCGACTTCGTCCCGATCGCGGGCATGCGGCGGCGCAGCTACTTCCTGATCATGGCCGCGCTGGCCGCGGTCTCGGCGGTCGCGGTGAGCCTCATGGCGGGTGCGCCCTACTGGGCGCTCGCCACCGCGATCACGCTGCTCTGGCTCGGCGTCGGCTTCACCGACGTGCTCACCGACGCACTCATGGTCGAGAACGGCAAGCCGCTCGGGCTGACCGGGGCCTTCCAGTCGGTGCAGTGGGCCGCGCTGAGCGCCGCGTCGATCCTGGTCGGGGTGGCCGGCGGCTACCTCGCCGAGCACCGCGCCTTCGCGGGCGCGTTCGCGCTGGTGGCGTGCTTCCCCCTGATCTCCCTGCTGATGGCGTGGCTGGTGGTGCACGAGCCCCCCGCTCAGCCGGACCTCGAGGGCCTCGGCGAGACCTGGACCGCGCTCCGGCGCGCGATGCGCCGCCGCGACCTGTGGCTGGTGGCCAGCTTCATCTTCTTCTGGGCCTTCAGCCCGTCCTTCGGCCCCGCCTTCTTCTACTACCAGACCGACACGCTCCACTTCTCGCAGACCTTCATCGGCGCGCTGGGCTCGCTCGGCGCCGCCGCGAGCATCGCGGGGGCGTGGGCCTACGCGTGGCTGGCCCGGGCGTTCTCGCTGAAGCGACTCATCGTGTGGTCCATCGGCGCGGGGACGGTGGGCACGCTCGCCTACCTGGTCTACGACGGCCCGGTCTCCGCGATCGTCATCACGGTGGTCTTCGGCGCGGTCGGCATGACCACCCAGCTCGCCTTCCTGGACCTGGCCGCGAAGGCCTGCCCGGCGCGGGCCGAGGCCACCTTCTTCGCGCTGCTGATGTCGATCAACAACCTCGGCACGCGCAGCTCGGAGTGGACGGGGGCCAATCTGTACGACCACGTGGGCTACACGCGCCTGGTGCTGATCTCGACCGTGTTCACCGCGGCGGCCTGGCTGCTGGTGCCGCTCGTGCCCATCGACGCCATCCAGGCCGCCGCGGCCGCCGCCGAGACCGAGGCGGCCCCGCCGGCCTGAGCCGGTCAGGCGCCCCCGCGCTCCTCGCGCTCGACCGCCGCGCGGGCCCCCTCGTAGGCGCGGCGCAGCCAGCGCACCGCGCGGCCCACGTCGCGGATGCTCTCGACGTGACACTCGACCCAGCCGCTCGCGCTCATGCGCCGGTGCGGCGTGCAGCCGGAGGCGAGGGCCCGGCGCTGGTCCTCCGGCCCGAGCCGGATCCAGAGATCGGTGTCCTTGGCGCGTAGCGGAAAGCAGGCGAAGAGGCGCGGGCCGACGAAGTAGCCCCAGCGCCCGAACATCGGGGTGATCTTCACTCGCGGCCAGCTGCCGAGCGTCTCGTTGAGCTCGGCCGCGGAGCCGGTGCCGCCGCGCTCGAGGGTGCGCCGCGTCTTCCGCGCGGAGCCGATGCCGCGAAACGGCCGGGGCCGGGGCTTCATGCCGGTGGGTCGCGGCCCGACGCTACCGGGGCTCCGCCGGGCCCAGCGCGGTGAGCCCGCCGTCCACGGTGGTGGTGGAGCCGGTCATGGCCGGGTTGGCGAGCAGGAACACCACCGCGTCGGCCACCTCCTCCGGCCGGACCGGCCGCCCGATCGGCGTGACCCGCCCGGTCAGCTCGAGGACGTCCGGCGTGATGATGCCGCCGCCGAAGCCGGTGCCGAGCAGGCCGGGCGCCACCGCGTTCACCCGGATGCGGGCCGGGGCGAGCGCCCGGGCCAGCGACTTGGTCAGGGTGTCGAGACCGGCCTTCGAGGCCGCGTAGGCCATCGAGGAGCCGGTGCCGGTGGCGCTCGCGACCGAGGTGATGTTGACGATCGCGCCCCCGCCCCGCCGCTCCATGTGGGGCACCGCGGCGCGCACGCAGTAGAACGGCCCGCGCAGGTTGGTGGCGAGGACGCGCTCCCAGATCTCGTCGGTGAGGTCGTCGAGCTGGCGGTGCGGCACCCGCTGCGTCCAGCCCGCGTTGTTGACCAGGCCGTCGAGCCCGCCCAGCTCGCGCGCGACGTGCTCCACCATCTCACGCACACTGGCCTCCCGCGTGACGTCGGCCCGCACCGCCAGCGCCCGCACGCCCGCCTGCTCGGCGAGGCGCGCGGTCTCCCGGGCCTCGGCCTCCGACCTCGAGTAGTTGATCGCGACCGCGGCGCCCTCGCGGGCCAGGGCCAGCACGATGGCGCGCCCGATGCCGGTGGCTCCGCCGGTGACCAGCACGATCTTCCCCTTGAGCCTCACGGCTCGTGGACCCTCACGGCCTCTCGAGCCTCGGCGCGCGCCCGTGGTCCGGCGGGCGGCTCAGGGAAAGTGATACCGGGAGATGTGCAGGTGGACCCCGTGGGAGGACTTCGGCTCGACGGTCAGCTCGCCGGCGCCGAGCAGCAGCGCCGCGTCCGCCTTCTCGAGCCGCTGGATCAACGGCGGCAGGTCCGGGGCCACCATCGACAGCGCGACCATGCCTTCCATGCCGCCCACCTCGGTGGCCGGCACCATCAGCAGCGTGCTGCCCCCGGCCCAGCCGAGCATGGTCCGCGGCCCGCCGTTGATCTCGACCTCGGGGAGGCCGAAGAGATCCTGGTAGGTCTTGGCGGTATCGTGCGGCAGGGGCGATCCGATCACGAGCCGCTTGAAGCGCACCGGCGACTCCGGATGCGGCTCGCCCGCCTCGGGGGTGGCCAGCTCGACCAGCACGCCGTGGCAGGCGCTCGGGTGCAGGAACGCGACACGCCCGGCGAGGCCGCGGCGCGGCGCGGTGTCGAGCAGGGCCACGCTCTTGCTGCGGAGCGCGGCAAGATCGCCGGTCACGTCCGGGGTCTTGAAGCAGAGGTGGTGCAGGCCCTCGCCCCGCTTGGCCAGGAAGCGGCCGATCGGGGTATCGGGTGCGAGCGGCTCCAGCAGCTCGATCTCGGTGTCGCCCGCGGCCAGCAGCGCGGCCCGCACACCCTGCCCGGCCACCTCCGCCTCGCACGAGAGCGGCAGGCCCAGCGTGTCCCGCCAGAACCGGTACGCCTGCTTGAGGCTGCGCACCGCGATCCCGACGTGATGGATGTTCGTCACCATGGTTCGATCCGCTCGATCACCTCGATCACGCTAGCCGACGGGGCCCAGATTTTCAAGGTCTTTCGCCCTCGCCCGGCTCAGCCACGCGTGAAGAGCTTCTCGACCGGCGCCGGAGGCAGGCCCACCAGCGCCGCGTTCTCCTCGACGTGGGCCACCTGCTTCATCCCGCAGAGGGCGGTCCCCACGCCGGGGGTGGACCGCACGAACTGGAGCGCGCGCTGGGCGTCGGTCCGGAGCCCCTCCAGCACCTGGCTGAGCGCGGGTGGGAGGTTCCGGGCCAGCTTGCCCTGGGAGATCGGCGCGGAGGTCATCACGTAGACGCCGAGCTGCGCGGCCGCCTGGAGCACGGAGACCGAAGCCTTGCCGACCTGCTGGTTGGCCTGGGCGAGCGCCTCGGTCATGGCGAGGCTGTAGGGCAGCTGGACGACGCCGAAGTGGTGCCGGGTCCCCGCCACCTCGCGGGCGAGCTCGACCAGATCGGGCAGCGAGAGATGGTCCGGGGCCGTCGCGGGCCGGCGGTAGCCCTCCCAGGTCGCGGTGCCGTACCAGCGGATCCGGCCGTCGCCGACCGCGCTCTCCAGGAACTCGAAGGCCGCCCGCATGCGCGCCATGAACGTGGGACGGTCCACCGCGCCGAGCTGCATCTCGGGGTTGTGGACGTAGTACACGTCGATGGTCTCCACGCCCAGGTTGGCGCGGCTGCGATCGAGCTGGTCCGCGAGGTAGCGCGGCGTGAGGCAGTGACGGCCCACGAGGTCGGCCGCCTTCAGCACGCCGGTCCTCACGTAGGTCTCGGTGAAATAGGCGGTGGGGTTGGTGGGCACCGTCCCGTCGAACGGGAGGAGGCCGGCCCGGCTGGACAGCACCACGTCCTCGCGGGCGATCCCGCCCTCCGCGACCAGGGCGCGCAGCGCCGCCCCGATGCTCCGCTCGCAGCGTTGGTGGCCGTTGCTCACCGAGGTATCCACCACGTTGATCCCGAGCTGGAGCGCGCGCTTCACCGCGTCCTCGTACACGCGATCGGTGGCCTCCTCTTCCGCGCCCAGGCAGGTGCCGATGCCGACCGACGACAGCCGCAGCCCCTGCCAGGTCTTGAAGTGGCCCCTGGCGGCCCGCGTGCCGAGGCGTCGCCGGTAGCCGCTGGTCCCTGCCTCCGTCGCGAAGCCTTGCATGGTCACGTCTCCCGGTACACGAGCAGGATGAGCCCGATGATGGTCAAGCACACGGCCCAGATCCAGCCGGGCACCCGGGCGTCCTCGGGGGGCAGGCGCACCTCGAGCCAGCGGCCCCAGGCCATCACGACCCCGAAGAGCCCCATGGGGGCGTGCGAGACCTCGGTGAGGAACTCCGATTTCAGGTTGAACATGGCGTGCGAGTGGGTGAGCAGCAGGCCGCCGCCCGCCGCGCACAGCAGCGGGAAGAC
>DATFAJ010000249.1:0-19715 GCA_035254745.1 Candidatus Methylomirabilota bacterium
GGATCGTCGGAGAGCGAGCGCTGGGTCTTCGCCACGCAGATGGGCAGCCTCCCGTAGCCGAGGCTCTCGGCCTGGGCGATCTGACGCTCCACCCGCTTGGGGTATTCGACTCCGTCCGCGCCGTAGATGCGCCGCGCGATCGTGTCGAGCTTGACCGTGATCGGGTCGTCCAGCGCGTAGAGCGGCTGGAAGCCCGAGCGCTCGGTGGCCAGGAGCTTCTGGAGCCCCCGGGCCAGCTCCTCGCCCCCCTCGCCGCCCCGGCCGAAGACGTCGGCCACGTGGACGTCGACGCCCAGCCGCCGGCAGCGCTCCCGGACCGCCGCGTACTCGGGCTCGGTGTCCGACGGGTAACGGTTGACCCCGATCAGCACCGGCACCTTGAACTGCCGCACCGCCTCCACGTGCGCCTCCAGGTTGTCGAGGCCCGTGGTGAGGGCGGCCACGTTCTCGCGATCCAGCTCGGGGACCGGGACGCCGCCGTGGTACTTGAGCGCCCGGGCGGTGGCCACGATCATGGCCGCGTCGGGCTTGAGGCCGGCCAGGCGGCACTTGATGTCGAAGAACTTCTCCGCCCCCAGGTCGGTGGCGAAGCCGGCCTCGGTGAGGCAGACGTCGCCCAGCTTGAGCGCGAGCCGGGTGGCCAGGACCGAGTTGCAGCCGTGCGCGATGTTGGCGAACGGCCCGCCGTGCACGAGCGCGGGGGTGCCCTCCATGGTCTGCACCAGGTTCGGGTGGATCGCGTCGCGCAGCAGCGCGGCCATGGCCCCGGTGACGCCGAGCGCGTCCGCGGTCACCGGCTTGCCGTCGGCGGTGAGCGCCACCAGCATGCGGCCGAGCCGCTGCTTGAGGTCCATCAGGTCCTCGGCCAGGCAGAGCGCGGCCATGATCTCGGAGGCCGAGGTGATCAGGAAGCCGCCCTCGCGCGGGACACCGTCCATCCGCCCGCCGAGCCCGACCACCACGTTGCGGAGGGCCCGATCGTTGACGTCCAGGATCCGCTTCCAGGCCACCTGCCGCACGTCGATGCCGAGCGGGTTGCCGTGGTGGACGTGGTTGTCGAGCGCCGCGGCCAGCAGGTTGTGGGCCGAGGTGATCGCGTGGAAGTCGCCCGTGAAGTGCAGGTTGATCTCGTCCATCGGGACCACCTGCGAGCGGCCCCCGCCGGTGCCGCCGCCCTTCATGCCGAGGGTCGGGCCGATCGAGGGCTCGCGCAGCGCGATGACCGGCCGCCCACCCACCCGCCAGAGGGCCTGGCCGAGCCCGATGGTCATGGTGGTCTTGCCGTCGCCCGCCGGCGTGGGGGTGATCGAGGAGACCACCACCAGCTTGCCGTCGGGCCGATCGCGGCGGGCCGCGAGGGCGCCGACGCGGATCTTGGCCTTGTCGTGACCGTACGGAATCCACTCGTCGTCGCCCAGGCCCAGGTCGTGCGCGACCTGCGCGATCGGACGGGGTTTCCGGTCAGCGCCGGATCGTGACGGGGTCGAGGTCGGCATCGGGCATGATCTCCTTCAGCCAGTCGGGGATGGCAATCATCTGGGATGTCGCCGGGTTCCAGCAGGCGTGCAGCGTGTGGCCGGTGGCGACCAGCTCGCCGGCCTCGTTGCGGATCTCGTAGGCGAAGCGAAAGCTCGCGCGCTTTCGCTCGCTGACCCGCGACGTGATCTCGAGCAGCTCGTCGAGGCGGGCCGGCTTGACGTACCTCACGAAGGCCTCCACCACCGGCAGGTGCACGCGCTCGTTCACGCGCGACATCGGCCAGCCGTACTCCCGTAGGTACTCCACGCGGCCCACCTCGAAGTAGGTGAGATAGTTGCCGTAATAGACGACCGACATCGTATCGGTGTCCTTGTATCGCACGCGCACCCGGGTGATCGATGGCATCGCGGACCTGACGGGCACTTATAGGCGACGGACCCGGCCCCGTCAAGGGCTCCGGGCCTCGGCTCGTCTATTCGATCACCTCGTCCGCCCGCCCCAGGAGCGACGGCGGGATCGTCAGGCCGAGGGCCTTGGCCGTCTTGAGGTTGATGACCAGCTCGAACTGGGTCGGCTGCTCGACGGGGAGATCGCCGGGGTGCGCGCCGCGCAGGATCTTGTCGACGTAGGCGGCGGCGCGACGGTAGCTGTCCTGGAAGCTCGGCGCGTAGGCCATCAGCCCGCCCGCGCTCACCTGCTCGGTGAGCCCGTAGACGGCCGGCAGACGGTGCGTGCCCGCGAGGTCGGCGATCCGCTTCCCCTGATCGACGAACACGACGTCGACGAGGACGACGAGCGCGCCGGCCCCCTCCCGGGTCATCGCGGCAAAGGCGCCGTCGATCTCACCCGGGCCACGGGCCTCCACCGCCTGAAGGCGCATCCCGAGTCCCCGGGCCGCGAGCTCCGCCGCCCTCAGCTGCGGCGGGTTGCCCGCGTTCGCGGGATTCCAGAGGACGGCCGCCCGGGAGACCTTGGGCGCGACCTCCCGGAGCATCTCCAGCTGCTTTCCCACCAGCTCCGGGGTCATCGCCGACAACCCGGTGATGTTGCCACCCGGCCGCGCCAGGCTCGCGACGAGGCCGGTCGCCACCGGATCGACGACGACCGCCATGATGATGGGGATCGTGCTGGTCGCTTCCTTGGCCGCCTGGATCGCCGGCACCGCGGCCGTGACGATGACGTCCGCCTTCAGACGAACCAGCTCGGCCGCGAGGCCCGGAAGGCGCTCGTACCTCCCCGCCGCCCATCGGGACTCGATCGCGATGTTCCGGCCTTCCACGTAGCCCAGCTTGGCGAGGCCGCTCCGGAACGCCGCGAAGAAGCCCTGGATTCTCCGGTCGGAAGAGGAGGCCGCGGCCAGGAACCCGATGCGATGGATCTTCCCCGCGGTCTGCGCGTGGCCCGCGAGCGGCGCGACGAGGAGACCGCCGGCGATGCCGGCCACGAAGGCCCGCCGGTCCATCACTCGATCACCTGATCGGCCTTGAGGGGCAGCGGAAGCGCGCCTCGATGACGACGCTCTGTCCCTCGACGTGACCCAGCTCCCGCAGCCCGGCCCGGAACGAGTCGAGGAGGGAGCCCGAGAAGGCGGCCGAGCCGTTACCGAGGAACGCCACTCGCGGAGTCGTCGCCCGCTGAGCCTCGGCGATGAGCGGCGCGGCGAGGAGGCTCCCGCTCACGGCGGAGACGAACGTTCTCCGGTTCATTGCACGGCGGCCATGGTACCACTATGCCAGGAGGGACACCCATGCTGCTCGAGCACCAGGGCCGCCGCCCCCGCATCCACCCGACCGCCTACGTCGCGCCCACCGCCACCGTCTGCGGCGACGTCACCGTCGGCGCGGAGAGCCGCGTGCTCTTCGGCGCGGTCCTGGTCGCCGAGGGCGGGCCGGTCACGATCGGCCGCCACTGCATCGTCATGGAGCAGGCGGTGGTACGCGGCACCGCCCGGCATCCCGCGAGCCTCGGCGACCACGTGCTGGTCGGCCCCCACGCGCACCTGACCGGCTGCGCGGTCGCGGAGTGCGTGTTCGTGGCCACCGGCGCCTCGGTGTTCAACGGGGCCCGGCTCGGCGCGCGCGCCGAGGTGCGGATCAACGGCGTGGTGCACGTCAACACCGTGCTCCCCGCGGACGCCACCGTGCCCATCGGCTGGGTCGCGGTCGGCGATCCGGCGCAGATCCTCCCGCCCGGCGAGCACGAGCGGATCTGGGCGGTGCAGAAGACGCTCGACTTCCCCCGCACCGTCTTCGGCCTCGACCGACCCGCGGAGGGCCAGACCCTCATGCCCGATCTCACCCGCCGCTACGCCCGCGCCCTGGCCGCCCACCGCGAAGACCACGTCCTCGGCCAGCACCCCTCCCACGACTTCTAGCCCGGGGTCAGGTCTTACATTCCGCCATTTCGCCGGCGGCCTACTTCTTGAAGACCTCCTTCAGGAGGTCGGTGGCGCGGGCGGACGGGTTGGTGCGGATCTGCTTCTCCTGGTCGCCCAGCACGTGGAAGAGGCCGGCCAGCCCCTTGTCGACCACGTAGCCGTCCAGGTCGAAGGTCTGCGACCGCGCGAACGGGATGGCCTCGAAGCGCGAGACCAGGTCCTTGTACTGGCGGGTGACGCCGACCTCGTTCATCGACTTCGAGACCGCGGGGCGGAACGCGGAGGTGAGCTGCGGCGTGGTCTTCGAGCGGAAGAACTCGGTGGCCGCGGTGTCGCCGCTGTTCAGGATCTTGCGCGCGTCGTCGAAGCTCATCTTCCCGATCGCGTCGAGGAAGATCTGCTTGGCCTGCGGGGCCGCGCTCTCGGCGGCCCGGTTCATGCTCAGCACGAACTCGTCGATCTTCGGGCCGTAGCCGACGGTGCGCAGGCCGGTCTCGAGGGTCTTGAGCTTCTCCGGCATCAGGATCTTGATCGCCTGGTTGCCGAAGTAGCCGTCGGTCTTGCCGGTGAGGCTCACCGCCTTGCCGGTGGCGACCTGGAGGGCCTCCTTGAGCCCATCGGCGATCTTGGCGTCGGAGAGGCCGCTGCCCGCGCCCGATCCCGACAGCCCCTTGAGCAGCTTGTCGAACTGCGCCGACACCGGCGTCGCCGCCGCGAGCAGCGCGACGATCGCCAGCGTGGCCACGTACCTCGATCTCACGAGCGAATGCATGCGTTCTCCTGACCGGGCTAGAGGTACTGCCCGTAGCGGATCTTCTCGACGACGGCGCGGATGCGGCGGTAGACGTCGACCTGGCGGAGCAGGTCCTGGGTGGTGACGAGCCCCGCCTCCTGCCCCTGCCCCGCCGCGTGCACCTTCTCCTCGAGCGCGCGCCGCAGGATGTCGCGGATCTCGCCGCCGCTCATGCCGCCCATCGGAGGCAGCAGCAGGCGGAAGTCGAGCTCGGCCACCAGCGGCCGGCCCGCGTTGTGCTCGGCCCGCGCGCGGGCCAGCGCGATGATCTGCTCCTGCGCCGCCGCGTCCGGCAGCGGCACCTCGACCAGGTGGTCGAGCCGGCCCGGCGCCACCAGCGAGGGATCGACCGCGTCGGTGCGGCTGGTGGACGCGATGACCACCAGGCGGGAGAAGCCGTCGATGGTGTCGAGCTTCTCGCACAGCGCGGCCACGATGCGGGCGCCCGCCTCGCGGGCCTGGGCCGGCGGCAGCAGGTGCTCGAGCGCGAGCGCGTCGGCCTGGTCGAGCAGGACCACCGCCTTGCCCTGCTCCCGGGCGAGCCCCAGCACCTCCTGCAGCAGCTCGCCGGTGTTGGGCCCGAACTTCGAGGTGAGGGTGCCGAGCTTGAGGTGATACAAGACCGCGCCCGCCTCCCGCGCCAGCGCCCGCGCGAGCAGGGTCTTGCCGGTGCCGGGCGGGCCGTAGATCAGCATCCCCTTGGGCGGGGTGATCCCCCACTTGCGGTAGAGCTCGGGGTCGGTGAGCGCGGTGACGAAGCTCCGCACCAGGCTCTTGGCCTCCACGAGGCCCGCGATGTCGGCGAACGACGTCTCGACCTTGACCGTGACGTCGACGCGCCCGGTGAGCTCGGCGAGCTTCTCCCCGAGCTTGCCGAAGATCTCGCCGAGGCGGCGCTGGATCGCCCACTGCTGGCCCTCGACGTCGGGCGGCACCGTCGGCGGCGAGACGTCGCGCGGAGTGTCGGGTGCCACGCGGCTAGATCCGCTCGCCGGGCCCCGCCGGGCTGCCGGGCAGGCGGTCGGCCTTCTCGAAGACGCGGTCCTCCGCGAACACCGGCGCCTTCGCGCGGATGGCCAGCGCGATCGCGTCCGAGGGGCGCGCGTCGAGCTCCATCGGCGCGCCGTCCACCGTCAGGTGGAGCGTCGCGTAGTAGGTGTGGTCGCGGAGATCGGTGATCACCACCCGCTCGACCCCGACCTTGAGACGGCCGAGCAGGGTCAGGAACAGGTCGTGGGTCAGCGGACGCGGCGGCGTGACGTGCTCGAGCGGCACCGCGATCGCGGTGGCCTCCGCGGACCCGATCAGCATGAGCACGCGGCGCCGGTCGCGCTTGCCCTCGATCATCACGCCGTGATGGCCGTTCGGGTCGCTGAAGACCCCGATCACCGAGACCTCCTGGGGGCCGACCGCGGGCGGCGCGGCGTTCCCGCCCGGATTGCCCGCGCCCGACACCATCACGCCCAGCCCGAGCACCAGCACGAGACCGCTGAGTCGGCGGAGCTTCACCATGGTCGACCGGACCTCCTCGGGAGCGTCGTGCGAGCAGTATCGGCCCGCACCACCGCGCAAGTCAACCGCGCGCCGCCGGTAACGGCGCGGCGTAGCCGACTCGGAGCCGCGTGCTCAGGAACGAGCCCACCGCGAGCAGCACGGTCAGCGCGCTCCACATCACCGCGTAGCCGAGGCCGTGGGCCACGTAGCCGAAGACCACCGCCCCGGTGGTGTTGCCGAGCAGGATGACCGAGCTGAAGATCCCCACCGCGCTGCCGCGCCGCCGCTCGGCGGTCACGTCCATCAGCAGCGCGGACATCGCGGGATACAGCCAGCCGTGGGCGCCGCCGGCCAGGAACCCGGCCAGGAACAGGAAGGGCAGCACCGGCAGCTGGAGCGACGGCCAGAAGAGCAGGGCCACGATCGCGATGATGCAGGTCGCGCCCGCCTGCACGAACATGCACGGGATGATCACCGCGCGCCGCCCGCGCACGTCGATCAGGCTGCCGCCCATCAGCCGGACCAGCATCGCGGCCACCGCGTAGGCGGTGTAGAAGAGGCCGACGCTCGTGACCCCGAGGATCTCCCCGAAGGTGGGGAGGAAGGTGAAGATGGTGCCGGTGCCGAGCCCGAAGAAGAAGCCGAGCAGCATGTGCATGTGCCGGAGCTCGAGCAGCCCTTCCCGGATCACGTGCAGCCCGGGCCGCGCGCCCAGCGCCGACGGGCGCACGTCGCGCACGTTCCAGCACACCGCGAGCGCGCCGGCCGCGATGAGGGTGGCCGCCGCGAAGAACCACCGGAAGCCGAGCCGGCGAATCATGAGCTCGCCGAAGAGCGGGGCGAGCGAGGTGGAGACGAGACCCGACAGCCCGAAGATGCCGAGGGCCCAGCCCCGGCGCTCGACCGGCACCATCTCCACCACGTGGATGTAGTTGGCCACGAAGAACGCGGAGAAGGCCACGCCCTGCAGCACGCGGAGCACGCCAAGGAGCGGCAGCGGGCTCGAGACCACGAAGAGCGCGCAGGAGACCACGAGCAGCCCGACCCCGAGGCGCATGAAGAAGCGGCGCCCGAGGTAGTCGATGAGGGCGCCCACCACCGGCTGGCACACGATGCCGGCCGCGCTGTAGAAGCCCTGCACCAGCCCGATGTCCGCCTCGTCGCCGCCCAGCTGCTGGATGTAGAGCGGCAGCAGCAGGAATCCGTTCAGGGCCCCGAAGAAGAAAAAGTTGGTGAGCATGATCCGCGCGAACGGACCATGTCGGAGGAGCTCGGCGGGGCCGGTCACCCGCGTTGCGGCGGTGTCCACGGCAACAGTAGAATGACCGGCGACATGAACGCCCGCGAGTATAGCACGCGGTCGCGCGCGCGCCGGTCCGGCGAGACGATCGCGGCGGTGATGGCGGCCGCCGCGCGCCTCGGAACCGACGGGCGCGGCCGCTTCCTCGCGCCCGCGCGGCTGCAGAGCTGGCCCGGCATCGTCCACGGCGGCGGCCTGGTGGCCCTGCTCGACGCGGCCGCGCGCACCCTCGGGCCCTACGACGGGCCGCGCCGCCTCGACGGACGCCTCACCTCGTCGGTGCCGATCGAGACCGCGCTCGACCTCGAGGGACACGCCGACGGCGGCTCGGCCACCGTCACCATCCTGCAGCGCGGCCAGCCTTTGACCTCCGCCGCGCTCGAGACCGGCCCGGTGGAAGCCGGCGCGCCCGAGGCGGGATGGCACGTGGGCGGGCGCGAGGGCTGGCCCATGCCGCTCTCCGATCAGTGCCTGGCCTGCGGGGCCCGCAACCCGCTCGGTCTCCAGCTCGGCCTGCGCTTCGACGGCGAGGGCGTGTGGGCGCGCTTCCTGCCCCGCGAGCCGTGGCGCCGGCCGGGCGACCGCCTCGATCCCGCCCTGGCCCCGGTGCTGCTCGACGAGGTCGCGTGGTGGCTCGGCGCGCTCGTGACGAAGGAGGGCGGCCTCACCAACCGGATCAGCGTGACGCTGCTTCACCCCGACGCGGTCGCGCCCGGGCCGCTCACCGCGATCGGCCGCTTCGCCGACGTGACCCCGGTCGACCGACGGCGCACGTTCTGGCGCACCCGCTCGGGACTGCTCGCCGCCGACGGCGTCCTGCTCGCCACCGCCACCATCGTGTTCCGGCCCGGCGCCGAGTACTCCGAGCGCCAGATGAGCTACTTCCGCGCGCGGACCGATCCGGAGATCTTCGCGCGGATGTTCCCCGCCTACGCGGGCTAGCCGCCCTCCGCCGCCTCGCAGGCGCGGAGCCGGGCGGCGAGGAACGTCTGCTCGCGCGGGTTGTGCACGAGCCGGAGCGCCTCCCGGTACGCGGCTGCGGCCTCGCGGAGGCGACCGAGCCGGCGAAGGAAATCGGCGCGCGCGGCGGGCAGGAGATGGTAGCCCCGCAGCGCGGAGGCGTCGATCCGGTCGAGGGCCGCGAGCCCGTCCGCCGGCCCGCGCGCGAGCCCGATCGCGACCGCCCGGTTCAGCTCGACCACCGGCGACGGGGCGACCGCCGCGAGCGCGTGGTAGCACTCGACGATCCGGCTCCAGTCGGTGGCCTCCCAGGAGGCGGCCCGGGCGTGACAGGCGGCGATGGCGGCCTGGAGCTGATACGCGCCGGCCCGCGCGAACGGGCCCGCGCGCTCGAGCTCGGCGAGGCCGCGCGCGATCCGCGCCCGGTCCCAGCGGCGCCGGTCCTGGTCCTCGAGCAAGACCAGGTTGCCGAGGTCGTCGGTGCGCGCCGCGGACCGGGCCGCCTGCAGCTCCATCAGGGCGAGCAGCCCGCGGACCTCGGGCTCGTCCGGCATCAGCTCGGCGAGCACGCGGCCGAGCCGGATGGCCTCCTCGCAGAGGTCCTGGCGCACGAGATCGCTCCCCGAGGACGCCGCGTAGCCCTCGTTGAAGATCAGGTACGTCACCGCGAGGACCGCGGACAGTCGCGCCGACAGCTCGGCGCCCTCGGGCACCTCGTAGGGGAACCGCCCGTCGCGGATCGTCCGCTTGGCGCGCACGAGCCGCTGGGCGATGGTCGGCTCCGGCACGAGGAATCCTCGCGCGATCTCGGCGGTCGAGAGCCCACCCACCAGCCGCAGGGTGAGGGCCACGCGACTGTCGGCGGGCAAGGCCGGATGGCAGCACGTGAAGATGAGCCGCAGCCGATCGTCGGGGATCTCTTCCGGATCGACCACGTCAGGCGGCGGCCCCGTCATCCCGATCGCGTGGTGGGCGAGGGCCTCCGCCCTCGCGCCGGCCCGCCGGGCCCGGCGCAGGTGATCCAGCGCGCGACGCCGGGCCGTGGTGAGTAGCCACGCGCCCGGGCGGTCCGGCACCCCGCTCACCGGCCAGTGATCGAGGGCCTGCTCGAACGCCCCCTGGACGACCTCCTGGGCCAGGTCGATGTCGCGCACGATCCGGAGGACGGACGCGATGACCCGGGCGGACTCGGCGCGGAAGGTCTCCGCCACCCGGGCCCGCACCGGATCGGATGAGGGCGGCCCCTGGTCGATCGATCCCATGGGTCGCGATGTTACGCCATCCCGCGACCATGCTCGATCCTCGCCCGCGGACCAGCCCGCGAACCGGGAGGTCCACGCGTCCGCTTCGCGGGCCGGGCCGGCGGCCCACGCGGCGGACTCGACGCTCACATGGGCCAGACCGGACGCACGTCGACGAAGCCGCCCTCGCGGAGCGGGATCTTCTTCGCCCACTCGAGGGCCTCCTCCTTGCTGTTGCAGTCGATCAGGTAGAAGCCGCCCAGGGCCTCCTTCGTCTCGGCGAAGGGCCCGTCCATGACCTGGCGCTGCCCGGCCTTGAACCGCACCCGGCTCCCGTCGGCGTCGGGTCGCAGCCGCTCTCCGTGGACCATCTTGCCCGCCGCGCTCAGCTCGGTGGCGAAGCGGCCGTGCCCCTGCACCATGGCCTCCATCTCCGCCTTGGAAGGCGGGGCCTGGCCCTTGTCGTCGGAGCAGATCAGCAACAGGTAGCGCATGGAAGATTCCTCCTCGGTTGTGGATTGTCGTGGCCGGCGGCAGCCCGGCCGCTACCTATACGACGCCGACCACCCCCGGGAATCGACACCGCCCCGGACGGGGCCGGGAAAGGGGCTCAGGCCGGACGCACGGCCCTGGCCTCGGCGGCCTTGGCCTGGAGGGCCTCCCACACCGCCATCGGCACGGTGGGGGTGCCCAGCGAGCCGGCGCGGATGGAGGGGCCGTGGAAGTCGGACCCGCCCGTCGCGACCAGGCCGTATTGCCGGCACAGGTCCACGTAGGCCCCCCGCTGGGCCGGCGAGTGCTCGGAGTAGTAGCACTCGATGCCCATCAGGCCCGCCTCCACCAGCGAGGGGATGAGCGCGTCCCGGTCCGCGAGGCCGGGATGGGCGAAGACCGGCACGCCGCCGGCCCGCCGGAGCAGCCGCACCGCGTCCTCGGGGGTGAGCCGCTTGCGCGGCACGTGGGCGGGCCGGCCCGCGGCCAGGTACTTGTCGAAGGCCTCGCGCACCGTCTTCACGTAGCCGCGCTCGAGCATCACCCGGGCGATGTGGGGGCGGCCCGCCGAGCCCTCCTGCACCAGGGCGAACACGCGCTCCACGTCGATGGGGAGGCCCAGCGCGGCCAGGCGCTCGGCGGTCCGGACCACGCGCGCACGGCGCTCCTCGCGCTGAGCGCGGCAGAAGTCCTGGAACCAGGGCGCCTCGTAGTCCATGTAGTAGCCGAGCACGTGGATCTCGGCGCCCTCCACGTCGCAGTTGATCTCGATGCCGGGCACGACGGTGAGGGGCGGGTGCTCGCGCGCGGCCTCGATGGCCTCGGCGAGGCCGTCGGTCGAGTCGTGGTCGGTGATCGCGAGCACCCGCACCCCGCGCCGGGCCGCCTCCGCGACCAGCTCGCGCGGGCGCAGGGTGCCGTCGGAGCTGGTGGTGTGGCTGTGGAGGTCGACGCCGCCCGCCATCGCGCTCGCGCCGGCCTCTAGCGGCGCCCGGCGATCGCCGCGATGTAGCCGAGGAGGGTGCGGACCGTGACCCCGGTGGCGCCCTTGGGGCCCAGCGGCAGCTCGCGCTCCGCGAACGCGGTCCCCGCGATGTCGAGGTGCGCCCACGGCACGCCGGACGTGAACTCGCGCATGAACAGGCCGGCCACGATCGAGCCGGCGCCGCGCTGGCTCGAGATGTTGTTGAGGTCCGCGATGTCGCTCTTGAGCCCTTCCTTGTACTCGTCGTGGAGCGGCAGGCGCCACATCCGCTCCCCCGCCGCGTCGGCGGCGGCGAGCACGCGGGCGCAGAGGCCGTCGTCGCTCGCCATGACGCCGGAGATACCCTGGCCCAGCGCGATGACCACCGCCCCGGTCAGCGTGGCCATGTCGATCATCTCGTCCGGCTTGATGTGCTTCGCCGCGTAGGCGAGCGCGTCGGCCAGGGTCAGGCGGCCCTCCGCGTCGGTGTTGCCGATCTCGATCGTGAGCCCGTTCATGGCCCGCACGATGTCGCCCGGCCGCTGCGCGGTGCCCGAGGGCATGTTCTCGGTGGCCGCGATCAGCCCGTGCACCTCGACCGGCGGCTTGAGGCGGGGCAGCGCGTCGAAGAGGCCGAGCACCGCGGCGGCTCCCGCCATGTCGTCCTTCATGCGCAGCATCCCGTCCGCGGTCTTGAGGTCGAGCCCGCCCGAGTCGAAGGTGATGCCCTTGCCGACGATGGCGACCCGCCGCCGGGGGCGCCCCGACGGGGTGTAGGTGAGGTGGATGAACTTGGGCGGCTCCTCGCTGCCCTGGGCCACGCCGACGTAGGCGCCCATGCCCATCTTGGCGCACTCGGCGCGCTCCATCACGCGCAGCTTGAGATCGCCCGCGCGGGCGATCTCGCCGGCGCGCCGGGCGAGGAACGTGGGGGTCACCACGTTGGCCGGCTCGTTCACGAGGTCGCGGGTCACGCACGTGGCGTCGGCCCAGATCCGCCCGAGCCGCACCCCCTCGCGCGCGCCCGCCGCGCCGCGCCGATCGGGCTCGAGCACGGTGAGGGTCCGCACCGCCTTGCCGTTCTTCTCCTTCAGGTACTTCTCGAAGCGATAGGTGCCGAGCAGCCCGCCCTCCACGATGGCCTGCGCCCGCTCGCGCGGCGAGAGCCCGTCGGCGGGGACGAAGACCGCGACGGTGGCCGCGCCCAGGTCGCGCGCGCGCCGCACCGCCGCGGAGGCCGCGCGCCGCACCGCCTCCGCGTCGCCCCGCGCCCGCTCCCGCCTCCGCGGGCCCAGGCCCACCAGCAGCACGCGGTCGGCCGGGATCTTGCCGCCGGTGTGGACGTAGACGAGCTGGCCGGGCTTGCCCTCGAACTTCTCGCTCGCGGAGACCTTCGAGAGCAGGCCGTCCAGCGCGCGGTCCACCGCGAGGACCTCGGCCGGCGGCCGCCCATCGCCGGCGTGTCGTCCCAGCACCAGCACGTCCGCCCGCGTCTCCACCGGCTTCCGGGTCTCGAGCGCCAGATCCATTCCTCTCTCATCCTCCCTGGGCGAGCGTCGATGGCCGCCCGAGTCGAACCGCCCGGTGCACCATGTCCGCGAGCCCGTCGGTGGTATCGTACCCCTCGACCTCGCGAATCGGCACCCAGCGCACCTCGGCCGCGTCGCTGCCGGCCCGCGGCACGCCCGACTCGATGGACGCCACGAAGTCGATGATCACGTAGTGGTAGTGCACGCGCGGCGCCGCCCCGCCGTCGGCGGGCGCGAGGCGCACGCGGTCGATGACCCCGCAGAGATCGAGCACGCGGACCTGGACCCCGCACTCCTCCTCCACCTCCCGGCGCACCGCGTCCTCGATGCGCTCGCCCAGGTGGACCAGGCCGCCCGGGATGCTCCACTTGCCCTGCGACGGCGGCTGGCCGCGCTTGACCAGCAGCACCCGGTCGCCGTCGAGGATCACCGCCCCCACGCCGACGCGCGGGGCGTCGGGGTACTCGCGGGCGAACGTCACCGGGCGCGTCCCCCGCCGCCGTCCCCGCCGGTCGTGCCCCTGCCGATCGTGACAGTATGGGCCGCGATCGAGCGGCCTTCGCTCGTCCAGCGCCGGGTGGCGTACTTGTCGCGCACGAGCGCCTCGGCCCGCTCCATCTCCTCGACGGCCAGGCCCCCGGGCGACAGATCGAGCCGGTGCGCCTCGCGGAAGCCCTCGGTGAGCGCGGTCATGGTCTCGTCGAAGCCGGGCCGGCGACCGAGCACCGCCTCGAGCGTGGTCATGCCGGCCAGCGGATCGCGCTCGGTCGGGAAGACGCGGCGCAGGCGCTCGGGGGCCGCGCCCAGCATGACCGCGCCGTGCTGGAGGAAGGCGGTGCCCTGCCGGCGCTGCGCGCTGCCCACCACCTTGAGCCCGCCCGCCTCGAGCTCGTAGGAGCCAGTGCGGGCGAAGCAGAAGGCCGGCATCGACGTGGGATCGGAGGGCTGCACCGGCACCATCTCGACCGGCGCCGAGAGCCGCCGCAGCCCGGCGGCGAGCGCGACGCCGATCCACCGGTAGGTCTCGAGCAGGTCGTCGGCGCCCTCGAAGTCGCCCGCGCGCGCGACCACGCTGTAGGTCAGCTCGAGCGCGGGGCCCTCGTGGAGAATCGCGCTGCCCCCGGTCGGCCGGCGCACGAGCCCGATGCCGAGCGCGGCGGCGGCCGCCACGTCGATGCGGTGATCGAGCGCCTGGCCGTAGCCGAGCGAGACGGTGGCCGGCTCCCACGCGAAGAATCGGAGGGTCGGCGGCGCGGTGCCGCCGAGGCGGCCCAGGAGCAGCGCCTCGTCGAGCGCCATGTTGAGCGCGCCGTCGAGCGGCTCGGTGACCAGCAGGCGAAAGGGGATCATCCGCGCGTCCCCTCACCCTGCCCTCTCCCCTCCGGGGAGAGGGTTATGGGGACTGGCGCCACCTCAGGACGGGCTGGCGGGCGGCCAGCGTCTGGTCGAGTCGGCGTACCGGCGTCGTCAGCGGCGCCTGGTGGATGACCTCCCGGTCGGTCTCCGCCTCGCGGGCGATCTGGATCATGGCGTCGCAGAACTGGTCGAGCGTCTCCTTGGACTCGGTCTCGGTGGGCTCGATCATCAGCGCCTCTTCCACGATCAGCGGGAAATACGTCGTCGGCGCGTAGAAGCCCAGGTCGAGCAGCCGCTTGGCGATGTCCATCGCGCTCACCCCGAGCTTCTTCTGGCGCCGCGCCGAGAGCACGCACTCGTGCATGCAGGGGCCCGGCGACGAGCGATCGTAGTCGCCCTCGAGGCGCTTCATGATGTAGTTGGCGTTGAGCACCGCGTTCTCGGAGACCGAGCGCAGCCCGTCGGGACCCATGGTGCGGATGTAGGTGTAGGCCCGCACCAGCATGCCGAAGTTGCCCCAGAAGGCCTGCAGCTTGCCGATGGATTGCGGCCGATTCCAGTCGAGCCCGTAGCCCTCGTCGTGCTTCACCACCACCGGCGTCGGCAGGAACGGCGCCAGGTGCGCCTTGATGCCCACCGGCCCCGAGCCGGGTCCGCCCCCGCCGTGCGGCGTGGTGAAGGTCTTGTGCAGGTTGAAGTGACAGACGTCGAAGCCCAGGTCGCCGGGCCGGGTGATGCCGAGGATGGCGTTGAAGTTGGCGCCGTCCATGTACACCTGCACGCCCTTGGCGTGGCACATCTCGGTGATCTGGTGGATCTTCGACTCGAAGAGCCCGAGCGTGTTGGGCTGGGTGATCATGAACGCGGCCACGTCCTCGTCGAGGTTCCGCTCGAGGTCGGCCAGGTCCACCTCGCCGCCGGCCTCGGACTTGAGCTCCACGATCGAGAAGCCGGCCAGCGCGGTGGAGGCCGGATTCGTCCCGTGGGCGGAGTCGGGGATCAGCACCTTGTGGCGGCGCTCACCCCGGGCGAGGTGGTAGGCGCGGATCATCAGCACCCCGGCCAGCTCGCCCTGCGCGCCCGCGGCGGGCTGCAGCGACACCTCGTCCATCCCCGAGATCTCGGCGAGATCACGCGCGAGCTCGTGCATCAGCCGGAGCGCACCCTGGCTCGCCGCCTCCGGGGCGAGCGGATGCAGCCGCGCGAAGCCGGCCAGGCGCGCCATGTCCTCGTTGATCTTGGGGTTGTACTTCATGGTGCACGAGCCGAGCGGGTAGAAGTGGGTGTCGACGCCGTAGTTCATCTGGGAGAGGCGCGAGTAGTGGCGGATCACGTCCACTTCCGAGACCTCGGGCAGCTCGGCCACGCTCGCGCGCACGTGCTCCTTCGGCAGCAGCGCGGCCGGATCGCTGTCCGGCACGTCGCTCTCGGGCAGCGAGTAGGCGAAGCGGCCGGGCGAGGAGAGCTCGAAGATCAGCTTGTCGTAGGCGGGCTTGGCGGCGTGCATGGCGGCCTCAGGCCACCGCGGCGCGGAGCGCGGCCGCGTAGGCGTCGATCTCGTCCTTGGTGCGCTTCTCGGTCACCGCCACCAGCAGGCAGTCCTTGTAGGCGCGGTCGAAGCCCTTGAGCGGCACCCCGGCGAGGAGCCGGTCCTTCATGAGCCGCTTGATCACCCGCTCGGGCGACTTCGGCAGCTGGAGCGCAAACTCCTTGAAGAAGGGCGCGCCGAAGCGCAGGCGCACCCCCGGGACCTTCGCGAGCTCGCGCGCCGCGTAGTGCGCCTTCGCGGTCGAGAGCTCGCCGACCTTCCGGAGCCCGCGCTTGCCGAGGATCGCCACGTAGACGGTGGCCATCAGCGCGCAGAGCGCCACGTTGGTGCAGATGTTGGAGGTGGCCTTCTCGCGGCGGATGTGCTGCTCGCGCGTCTGCAGGGTGAGCACGAAGCCGCGCTGGCCGTCCACGTCCACGGTCGCGCCCACCAGGCGGCCGGGCATGCGGCGCACCAGCTCCTGCTTGGCCGCGAACACCCCGAGGTTGGGGCCGCCGAAGCTCATCGGCACCCCGAGCCCCTGCCCCTCGCCCACCACGATGTCGGCGCCGCAGGCGCCCGGAGGCGTCAGCAGCCCGAGATTGATCGGGTCGGCGACCACGACCAGCAGCGCGCCGGCCTCGTGGGCGCAGTCGGCCGCGGCGCGCACGTCCTCGAGGCAGCCGAAGAAGTTCGGGTACTGGATCACCACCGCGGCGGCGTGCTTCGACACCGCCTTCCGCAGCGCGTCCAGGTCGGTGACCCCGTCGCCGAGCGGCGCCGACTTGATCTTGAGCCCGGGCCCCTCCACGTAGGTCTCGACCACCTGCCGGTAGAGCGGGTTGACCCCGCGCGAGATCACGAGGGTGTCGCGCCCGGTCACCGAGTGGGCCATCAGCGCCGCCTCGGCCAGCGAGGAGGCGCCGTCGTAGATGGAGGCGTTGGCCACGTCCATGCCGGTCAGCTCGGCCATCATGGTCTGGTACTCGAAGATGGAGCGGAGCGTGCCCTGGCTGGCCTCCGGCTGGTACGGGGTGTAGGCGGTGAAGAACTCGCCGCGCGAGATCAGGTGGTTGATCGGGCTCGGGACCGCGTGGTCGTAGGAGCCGGCGCCGAGGAAGCAGGCGTAGTCGTCCGCGCCCGCGTTCAGCCCGGCCAGCCGCTGCAGGTGCCGCACCAGGTCGGTCTCGGCCATCGCGCCCGGCAGGGCGAGCGGGCGCGAGAGGCGCGCCTTGGCCGGGATGCGGACCAGCAGGTCCTCGATGGAGGAGGCCCCGATGACCGCGAGCATCTCCTTCTGCTGGGCGGGCGTGTTCGAGATGTAGCGCATGCCGTCCCCTTCTCGGCTAGTGGCCCGCGCCGGCGGTGAGCTTCTCGTAGTCGCCCGCGCTCATGAGCCCGTCGACCTCCTTCGGGCTGCTCATCCGTATCACCAGCATCCAGCCCTGTCCGTAGGGATCGCTGTTCACGAGCTCCGGCTTCTTGGGCAGCTCGGCGTTGACCTCGACCACCTCGCCGGTGACCGGCGCGAACAGGTCCGAGACCGCCTTCACCGACTCCACCACCCCGAACGTCTTCATCGCGGTGACCTTCGCGCCCACCTTCGGCAGCTCCACGAAGACCACGTCGCCGAGCTGCTCCTGGGCGAACGCGGTGATGCCGATGCGGGCCCGGTCGCCCTCCACCTTGGCCCACTCGTGCTCGCGCGTGTACCTGAGATCGGGCGGAACGTTCGCCATCGATGCCTCTCCTAGGCCTTCTTGGTATGCGAGGGATGGAACGGGGTCTTCACCACCCGGGCCGCGTGCAGCGCGCCGCGGATCTCGACGGTCAAAGCGGTGCCGACCGCGGTCTGCGGCGCCGCCACGTAGCCCATGCCGATCGAGCGCTCGACCGACGGGCCGAACGAGCCCGAGGTGACCACGCCGACCGGCGCGCCGTCCGCCATCAGGCGGTAGCCGTGCCGCGGCACCGCGCGCTCGGCCATCTCGAACCCCACCAGCTTGCGGCCGATGCCCCGCGCCCGCAGCGCCTCGATGGCGGCGCGCCCGATGAAGTCGCCCTTGGCCGGCTTCACCACCCAGCCGAGCCCGGCCTCGAGGGGATTGGTGGTCTGGTCGATATCGTTGCCGTAGAGCGCGTACTTCATCTCGAGCCGGAGCGTGTCGCGCGCCCCGAGCCCGATCGGCTTGATGCCGTCGCCGCGTCCGGCCTCGAGCAGCGCGGACCAGAGCCGCTCGGCCTGGCCGGCCGGCACGTACAGCTCGAAGCCGTCCTCGCCGGTGTAGCCGGTGCGGGAGATGAGCCCGTCGACCCCCGCCACCTTCCCGCGGGCGAAGTGGTAGTAGGCGAGGCCGGTCACGTCGCGGTCCGCGAGCCGGGCCACCAGCGCCTCCGCCCTCGGCCCCTGCACCGCGAGCAGCGCGGTCTGGTCGCTGACGTTCGTCCACTCGGCGCGCCCCTCGCTGTGCGACGTCACCCACGCCCAGTCCTTGTCGATGTTGGAGGCGTTGACCACCAGCATGAAGTGGTCGGAGGCCAGCCGGTAGACGGTCAGGTCGTCCACGATGCCGCCCTCCGGGTAGCAGAGGGCCGCGTACTGCACCTGGCCGATCGCGAGCGTGGAGGCGTCGTTGGTGCAGAGCCGCTGCACCGCGGTCAGCGCGTCCGGGCCGCGCACCTCGAACTCGCCCATGTGGCTGATGTCGAAGAGCCCGACCGCGCCGCGCACCGTCCGGTGCTCGTCGATGATGCCGGTGTACTGCACCGGCATGTCCCAGCCGCCGAAGGGAACCATCTTGGCGCCCGCCTTGACGTGCACGTCGCGGAGCGGGGTGCGCTTGAGCGGGGTCGAGGGGGTCGCGTCAGTCATCAGATCGGCGCCGTCATCTTACTGGATGGCGCCGGACGGGGCAACGATCGCGTACCCGCGGCTCTCCATGCACGCGGCCCACTCGCGCTCGAAGCGCGAGCGGACGCCGACGCCGAGCACGGTGCCCGCGATGACCCCGGCGCCGGAGCCCGCGATCAACCCCTCGCTGGCCGAGCCGGTCGCGGTGGCCGGCGAGAGCCCGGTCGCGACCCCGCCGAGCGCGGCCCCCGCGGTGCCGAGCACGAAGACGTGGCGGAGCACGTTGAGCACCTCGGGGTCGTCGCCGTTGTAGCCCAGGCGATAGCCCACCTCGGCCCGGCAGTCGACGACATCGAGGCGCTGCTGGGTGGCGGTCTGCTCCCGCAGCGCGGTGGTCGCCGGTAGCTGGGTCGCCCCGCAGCCCGAGGCGGTCAGCGTGGCGGCCAGCACCAGCCCGGCCGTGCGACCGGACATCACCGCTCGGGCAGCCAGTCGCGCAGCGGCTTGACCTGGCAGCCCGCCTTCTCCAGCGCCTCGCGCACCGCGCGCACGATGCGCTCGGCGCCCGGGGTGTCGCCGTGGCAGCAGATGGTCTGGACCGAGATGTCGATGTCCACGCCGTCCATGGTGCGGACCTTGCCCTGCACCGCCATCTGGACCGCCTGGGCCGCGGCGCGGGCCGGATCGGTGATGAGCGAGCCCGCGATCTTGCGGGAGACGAGGGTGCCGTCCACGTTGTAGGCGCGGTCCGCGAAGCCCTCCGAGGCCACCCGCGCGCCCATCTTCCGGCAGGTCGCGTCGTAGCGGCCCGAGGCGAGCGTCATCAGGATGAGGCTCGAGTCCATCGCGCACCGGCCGGCCACCGCGGCCAGCGCCTCGTCTGCCTCCATCATGCCGTAGAGGATGCCGTGGGGCTTCAGGTGCTGCAGCGGAGCGCCCGCCGCGCGCGCGATCTCGCGCAGCGCACCGGTCTGGTAGGCGAGGTAGTCCTGCAGCTCGCGCGGGCTCACGTCCATCTTGCGCCGACCGAAACCCATCAGGTCGGGCAGCGAGGGGTGCGCCCCCAGGGCGACGCCGTGCGCGAGCGCGAGCTCCACCGTCTTGCGCATCACGTGGGGGTCGCCGCCGTGGAAGCCGCACGCCACGTTGGCCGAGCTGATGAGCGGCATGATGGCCTCGTCGGCCCCGAGCGTCCAGCGCCCGTACGACTCGCCCATGTCGCAGTTGAGGTCGATGGCCTTGCGAGCCGCAGCCGAAGGCGAGGCGAGCGCATTTGAAAGAGGGGCAAGGGTGGCCATGGTCGGCCTACTCGAGCACGCGACCGAGAGTCTCGACGAAGCGGTCGACGTCG
>DATFAJ010000250.1:0-9101 GCA_035254745.1 Candidatus Methylomirabilota bacterium
AGGCGCCGCAGGCCGATCGCGGCGGGTTCGTTGCCAAGCTCGGTGAAGAGGTAGAAGCCGTAGAGCTGGGTGCGGCCGGTGGCGAAGAAGGTGCGCGCGTCGAACGTCACGTCGGCGGAGGCGGAGACGCCGAGGGTCACGCAGACGCCGCCCCGCTCGAGCGCGGCGAGCGCGGTGCCGAGCGTGCGCCCGCCGACCGACTCGATCACCAGGTCGTACTTCGGCCAGGAGGGGATCTCGTCGCCGACCGTGACCTCGTGGGCGCCGAGCCGGCGCACCGCGGTGGTCTGATCCGCGCGACGGACGACCGCGGTCACGTGCGCGCCGCCCAGGCGCGCGAGCTGGATCGCGAAGTCGCCCACGCCGCCGGTGGCGCCGGTGACCAGCACGCGCTTGCCGAGGATCGGGCCGTTCTTGCCCAGCGCGTGGAGCGCGGTGAGGCCCGCCACCGGGAAGGTCGCGGCCTGGGAGAACGTGACCTTCTCGGGGAGCTCGGCCAGCGCGTGGGTCGGGACCGCGGCGCGCTCGGTCCACGCGCCTTCGGGCAGGAAGCCGACCACGCGGGCGCCCACCTTGGGGCCGGAGCCGTCGGAGGCGGCGCGCTCGACGGTGCCGGCCAGGTCCCAGCCCGGGCGCCAGCCGGCGGGGGCCATGGTGGAGCGGCGGACCTCGCCGCGGTTGAGCGAGATCGCGCGCACGCGCACGACGGCTTCGCCGCGGTCGGGGGTGGGGGCGGGGACCACGCGGAGGACGAGACGGCCCGCGCTCTCGGGGTCCACTACCACGGCTTGGTTGTCGCTCATCTCGTTCTCCTCAGATCACGCCGTCGCGCTTGAGCTGGTCGATCTGCTCGGGCTTGTAGCCGAGCAGGCGGCTGTAGACCTCGGTGTTGTGCTCGCCCAGCAGCGGGGAGCGCGTCACGTCGGTGGGCGAGTCCGAGAGGCGCACCGGGTTGCCGGGCATCGGGTAGGGGCCGCGGCGCGGGTGCTCGAGGTCGACGATGAAGCGGCGCTTGCGCAGGTGCGGATCGGCCAGCACCTCGGTGGAGTCGAGGACCGCGCCGCAGGGGACGCCGGCCCCGGCCATGATCTCCATGACCTCGTGCTTGTTCCGCTTCTCGGTCCACGCCTCGATCATCGCGTCCACCTCGTCGACGATCTGCACGCGGTCGCGCCGGTCGTGGTAGCGCGCGTCGTCGCCCATCTCGGGGCGCCCCACGATCTTGGTCAGCGCCTTCCACATGTCCACGGTGGCGCAGTGGATGAACACGTAGTCGTTGGGCCCGCCCGGGCTGCAGCGGTAGATGTTGGACGGTGCGGCGGCCGCGGAGCGGTTGCCCTGCCGGGGGGCCGGCTTGCCGGTGGCGTAGCTCTCGCGCAGGTGGATGCGGAGCAGGTTCACCACCGCCTCCTGCTGGGCCACCTCGACCTGCTGGCCCTGTCCGGTGGTCTGGCGCTGGATGATGGCGGCCAGGATGCCGATCGCGGTGTGCAGGCCCGCGCCGGTGTCGGCGAGCCCGCCGATGGCCTTGGTGGGCGGGCCGTCGGGCGAGCCGGTCATGCTCATCGCGCCCGCCATGGCCTGGGCGATCCACTCGAAGCTCTTGTACTCCGCGTAGGGCCCGCCGCCGCCGAAGCCCTTCACCGAGGCCGCGATCAGCCGCGGGTTCAGCCGGTTGAGCGTCTCCCAGCCGAGGCCCAGGCGCTCCATCGCGCCCGGGCCCATGTTCTCCACGAGCACGTCGGCGCTCTTGACCATCTCGAGAAACATGTCGCGACCGCGCTCCGATTTCAGATTCAGCGTGACGCCCTTCTTGCCCGAGTTGAGCAGCAGGAAGAACCACGCGTCCTCGCCCCGCTTGTCGGAGAGCGCGGTGCGACCGGGCTCTCCGGTGGGCGGCTCGATCTTGATGACGTCCGCGCCGAGCCACGCCAGCATCTGGGTGGCGGACGGGCCGGCTTCGTACTGGGTGAGGTCGAGGACGCGGATCCCGGTGAGCGCCTGGGCCATGGTCTGGGCCTCCCCGCTACGTGGTGTAGGCGGAGAAGCGGACGGTCTGCGCCCGCGCCTTCGAGTCCGTGATGACGTTGACCACCGCCGGCTTGCCCGAGGCGAACGCGCGCTCGAGCGCGGGGCGGATGTCGTGCGGCTTCTCCACGAACTCGCCGTGGGCGCCCAGCTCCTGCGCGACCCGGTCGTAGCGGGTGTGGCCGAGGTTGCGCCCGGGCTTGGGCAGGGGCCGCGTCCACGGGGCGTCGGCGGTCCAGCCGCCGTTGTTGCTGATCACCACCACCACCGGGATCTTGTGGCGCACCGCGGTGTCGATCTCCATCGCATTGATGCCGTAGGAGCCGTCGCCGTGCAGGACCAGCACCTGCGCGTCGGGCCTGGCGACCTTGGCGCCCACCCCGAAGGGCAGGCCCACGCCCATGGTCCCGAACGCGCCGGAGTTGAGCCGGTGGCCCGCCACGTAGGTCGGGATGGCCTGGCGGCCGAAGTTCAGGATCTCCTGGCCGTCCACCACCAGGATGGAGTCGCGCCGCACGAAGTCGCGGATCTCCTTGCAGAGGCGCAGGGGATGGATCGGGGTCTCCTCCCGGCTCATCGCCTTGTCCTGCTCGGCGCCCTTCTCGGCGTCGAGCGTGCGCAGCTTGCCGGTCCAGGCCGCGTAGCGCTTGGGGCCGAGCTTGCCGTCGGCCTCCGCGCGCAGCTGCTCGAGCACCGCGCGCGCGTCGCCCGCGATCGGCACGTCCACCGATCGGTTGTGGCCGAGCTGGGTGGGATTGATGTCGACGTGGATCACCTTGAGATCGGCGGCGAAGCGCGGCGGCCGGCCGAACTGGATCACCCAGTTGAAGCGCGTGCCGACCGCCAGCACCACGTCGGCCTCGGTGAAGGCCTTGCTGCGCGCGTTGAGAAAGGCCAGCTCGTGATCCTCCGGGATCAGGCCGCGCGAGATCGGGGTGGTGTAGAACGGGATGCCGGTGGCCTCCACGAAGGCCTGCAGCGCGGCGGCGCCGTCGGACCACCACACCCCGCTGCCCGCGATGATCACCGGCCGCTCCGCCTTCGCGAGCAGCGCGATGGCCTCGCGCACCGCGCCGGGGTCGCCGAGCGTGCGGGGCGCCGGCTTCCAGGGGCCGGGGTAGTGCAGCTGCTCCTCCTCGATCTTCTCGCCGAGGATGTCGCCCGGCATGTCGATGTAGACCGGGCCGGGACGACCGGACGTGGCCTGGCGGAACGCGGTGTCCACCACGTCGGGGATGCGCCGGGCGTCGTAGATGCGCTCGGTCCACTTGGTGATCGGCTTCATGAGCGCGACCTGGTCGATCTCCTGGAACGCCTCCATGCCGAGGTAGACCCGCGGGCTCGACCCGCCGATGGCGATCAGGGGGGCGCAGTCGGTGAAGGCGTTGGCCACGCCGGTGGCCAGGTTGATGGCCCCGGGGCCCGAGCAGCCCATGGCCACTCCAGGGCGCCGCGTCACCCGCGTCCAGGCGTGGGCGGCCAGGGCCGCGGCCTGCTCGTGGCGGGTGTCGATGGCCCGGATGCCGAGCTTGATGCACGCGGCCTCGGTCTCCAGCATCGGCCCGCCCATCAAGTAGAACATCGTGTCGACACCCTGGGACCTGAGCGCCTGCGCCAGCACTTCCGAGCCGGTGATCGTGGCCATGGCCTCTCCTTTTCCTCCGCGCTGCTCTCCGGGGGTGTCGAGACTCTAGCAGATGTAGAATGGCCGCGGGAGGGGACACCACACATGGCCGACGTTCAGTTCAACCCGATGGATCCGGCGTTCGTGGAGGATCCGTACCCGACCTACCACGTGCTGCGCAGCCAGGACCCGGTCCACCACAGCCCGCTCGGCTTCTGGGTGCTCACCCGCTACGCGGACGTGATCGCCATGCTGCGGGACCCCCGCCTGGTCAAGGAGCCCATCGCGGCCTTCGTGGCCGCGCGCTTCGGGATGGCGGTGCCCCCCGGGCTCGGCCTGTCCATGCTCGACCGGGACCCGCCGGACCACACCCGGCTGCGGGGCCTGGTCAGCAAGGCCTTCACCCCGAAGGCGCTGGAGAGCCTGCGCCCCCGCATCCAGCAGATCGTGGACGGGCTCCTCGACCAGCTCGAGACCCGGGGGGAGATGGACCTGATCGAGGAGTTCGCGTACCCGCTGCCGGTCATCGTGATCTGCGAGATGCTCGGGGTCCCGGTGCGCGACCACGAGCGGTTCAAGCAGTGGGGGCTCGACATCGCCCGCGGCCTCGACGCGATCATGCTGCCACCCGACTCCGAGGTGGGCAAGCGGAGCATCATCGGCCGCCGGGCCCTCGCAGAGTACTTCCGCGAGCTGATCGCGGGGCGCCGCGCCGCCCCGCGGGAGGACATGCTCTCGGCCCTCATCGCGGCCGAGGAGGCGGGCGACAAGCTCGACGAGGACGAGCTGCTGGCCACCTGCATCCTGCTCCTGGTGGCCGGGCACGAGACCACCGTGAACCTGATCGGCAACGGCACGCTCGCGCTCCTGCGCCACCCCGAGCAGCTCCGTCGCCTCCGCGAGGACCCCGCGCTCATCGGCAGCGCGGTCGAGGAGCTGCTGCGCTACGACGGGCCGGTGCAGCGCACCGCGCGCATCCCGAGCGAGGACATCACGATCGGCGGGCGCACCATCCCCAAGGGCGAGATGGTGATGCCCTTCCTGGGCGCGGCCAATCGCGACCCGGCCCAGTTCCCGGATCCGGACCGCCTCGACATCACGCGCACCGACAACCGGCACATCGCCTTCGGCATGGGCATCCACTTCTGTCTGGGCGCTCCGCTCGCGCGCATGGAAGGGCTGATCGCGATCAACACGCTCCTCCGACGGCTGCCCAAGCTGGCGCTGGCCGGCCAGCGGCCGGAGCACCGGCAGAGCCTCACCCTGCGGGGGCTCGTGTCGCTGCCGGTCGCATTCTGAGCGCCCTCGGGCTCGCCCTCGTCGCGGTCCTCCTCCTGGCCGGCCCCGCGCGCGCGCCCGCGTGGGGGCAGGAGGCGCCGCGGTCGCCCACGCCGCCGTCGGTGCCGGTCGCCGCGCGGGTGATCGACGTGGCGCGCGGGCTCGAGCGGCCCTGGGGCCTCGCGTTCCTGCCCGACGGGCGCCTGCTCGTGACCGAGCGGCCGGGCCGGCTGCGCCTCGTGACCGACGGCGTGCTGTCCGCGCCCCTCGCCGGCGTGCCGACGGTGTTCGCGCGCGGGCAGGGCGGCCTCCTCGACGTCGCGCTCAGCCCGACCTTCGACCGGGACCACCTCGTCTACCTGTCGTTCGCGGAGCCGGGGCCGGGCGGCGCCTCCACCGCGGTGGCGCGCGGCCGGCTGGGCCCGCGCGGCCTCGAGGGCACGCAGGTGATCTGGCGACAGCAGCCCAAGGTGGAGGGGCCGAACCACTGGGGCTCGCGCCTGGTCTTCCGGCCCGACGGCACGCTCTTCGTGACGCTCGGCGAGCGCTTCACCTACCGGGAGCGCGCGCAGGATCTCTCCACCACGCTCGGCAAGATCGTGCGGATCGATCCCGACGGCTCGATCCCGGCCGACAACCCGTTCGTCGGCCGACCCGGCGTGCGGCCCGAGATCTGGTCCTACGGCCATCGCAACGTCCAGGCCGCCGCGCTCGACGCGCAGGGGCGTCTGTGGACGGTCGAGCACGGGGCGATGGGCGGCGACGAGCTGAATCGCCCCGAGGCGGGCAAGAACTACGGCTGGCCGGTCATCACCTACGGGCTCGACTACTCGGGGGCCCGCATCGGCATCGGCACCGCGAAGGAGGGGATGGAGCAGCCGGTCTACTACTGGGACCCGGTCATCGCCCCGTCCGGCGCGGTCTTCTACACCGGCTCGGCGTTTCCCGAGTGGCGGGGCGACCTCTTCGTGGGCTCTCTCAAGCCGGGCTGCCTCGTGCGGCTGCGCCTCGACGGCGATCGGGTCGCGCTGGAGGAGCGCTACCTCGAGGCGCTCGGCGAGCGCATCCGCGACGTCCGGCAGGGGCCCGACGGCTTCCTCTATCTCCTGACCGACGAGCCCCGCGGCCGGATCTTCCGCCTCGAGCCCACCGGCGCCTGGGGCGCGCCCTCGATCAGGCCCGCGCCAGCGGCCAGCCCAGCCACTCGCTGACGCCGCGTCCCATCACCCACTCGAGGTCCGGGCCCTTGAGCCAGGGGAGATGCTCGGTGAACAGCGTGATGCACTCGTAGTAGGTGCACGGCATGCGGGTGAGGTCCGTGCCCCAGAAGACCCGGCGCGGACCGAAGGCGTCCACCAGCTGGCGGATGGCGCCGTGCAGGTCACGGAACGGGTAGGGCTCGGCGGAGAGCGACGGCATCCCCGAGGCTTTCACCGCGACGTTCGGATGCTTCGCGAGCGCGCAGACCGCGGGCAGCTCCTCGAAGACCTTGGGCGCCTTGCCGCGCACGCCGATGCCCACGTGGTCGATCACGAGCTTGAGGCCCGGATGCCGGCCCGCGATGCGGTCGAGGTGATCGAGCGCGCCCGGCACCAGGACCATCAGGGGCACGCCCGCCTTCTCCGCGGCGGGCCAGAGCCAGTCGGCGGTGCCGTCGGTGAGGAAGTGGCGGTAGTGCTCGTTGTGGAACGTGAAGCGCATGCCGAGCATGCCGGGCTGCTTGCGCCAGTCGGCCACCAGCGCACGGCTCGCCGGATCGCCGAGCGCGAGCCGGCCCATCACCGCGAAGCGGTCGGGATAGCTGCGCGCGGCCTCGAGCGCCATGTCGTTGCGATCGCCCTCCCACGAGGGCGGCACCAGGACCATCCGGCGCACCTTGGCCAGGTCCATCTGGAAGAGCAGCGTCTCCTTCAGGATCTGGTAGGGCTTCTGCGCTTCGGGCGCGCGGCCGGGCGGCCACGGGCGAGTCGGGCTCTCGGCGGCCCAGAGGTGCACCTGCGAATCGACGATGTCCATGGTCGGTCTGCCTCCTAGCGCGGGGTCTTGAGCCGCAGGTCCTCGTACGGGGCGGAGTACGAGAAGCCCTTGATGTGATCGACGCACGCCTCCTCCACCCGGGGGCCGACACCCCACAGGAAGGCCAGCTCATAGATGGGCACGTACATCGCGCGGTCGTACATGATCTGCTGGATCTGGTGCAGCATGCCCTCGCGCTTCTTCCGGTCGAGCTCGCGGGCCTGGCGCTGGAAGAGCGTCTCGATCTCCGGCACCTCGCCGGAGGCGTAGATGCCGCCCTTGGTCGCGTACACCTCGATGCGGGTCGCCGCGTTGCCGGCCGGCGCGCCCAGGCCCATGATCACGCCCCGCAGCTTGTGCTCGCGCCACGACGTGAGGAACGTGGCGCGCTCCATCGTGCGCATGCGGGTGCGGATGCCGACCGCCTGGAGGTAGTTGCCGATCGCCTCCGCGAGCGAGAAGAACGGGGGAAACGGGGTGAGGTCGCCCGCGTCGAAGCCATTGGGGAAGCCGGCCTCCGCGAGCAGGCGCTTGGCCCGCGCCGGGTCGTAGGCGGGCGGGTCGTAGGCGCGCGCGAAGTCGAGCACGCGCGGGATCAGGCCCCCGGTGGGACGCGACAGGCCGAGCGTCTCGGCCTGGTTGAGCCCGGCCCGGTCCAGCGCGAAGCCGGCGGCCTGGCGCACGCGCACGTCGTGCCACGGCGACTTCGGATCCCACTGCTCGGGCAGGTCGAGGAAGACCACGCCGGGCGGCATCGCGGCGGCCAGCCGCAGGCCCGGCGTGCGCTTGACCTCCTCCGCCAGGGGGCCGCTCAGCAGGTAGGCGATGTCGACGTCCCCCGCCTTCAGCGCGGCGGCCCGCGTCGTCTCGTCGGGCATGCTGCGGAAGACGAGGCGCTTCACCGACGGGACCTTCCGCCAGTAGCCCTCGAAGGCCTCCATCACCAGCTCCACTCCGGGCGTGAAGCTCACCACCCGGTACGGGCCCGCGCCGATCGGGGCCTTCTTGAAGCCGTCGTCGCCCACCTTCTCCACGTACTTCTTCGGCACGATCCACGCGGCGCCGGTGGCGGAGGTCCCGTAGAACGTCATGAAGTCCGGCCACGGCTCCTTGAGGTGGAAGCGCACCCGACCGGGATCGACGATCTGCACCTCGCGGACGCGGTCGTGGAGCAGCTTGGCCGCCGCCCCCTTGTACCGGTCGAACGTGAACTTCACGTCCTCCGCGGTCACCGGGTCGCCGTTGTGGAACTTCACGTTCTTTCTGAGAACGAACTCGTAGGTCAGGCCGTCCTTCGACTGGGTCCACGACTCGGCCAGGCTCGGGGTGTTGTCGCCGCCCGGCATCGGCTTCACGAGCGCGTCGTGCACCGCGTACAGCACCATGAACGGGTTGATGAAGGCCTCGGTCTCGGCCGGGTCGAGCCACTTGGCGGCCAGCGTGACGTGGAGGCCCCACGTCATCGTGCCCTCGGGTGCGGCCGCCGCGGGGGCCGGGAGCAGGGCGAGCGCGGAGAGGGCCAGAAGAGCGGTGAGGGCGAGTCGTCGGCGCATGACGCCTCCGGTCCGTTCGGTCGGTTTAGGATCGCGCGCGGGCCGCGGCCAGTCGCGCCGGATCGAACGGATCCAGGTCGACCGACTTCGCGGCGCCGTCGGTGATGAGCTCGGCCAGGGCCAGGCCGGTGGCCGGCGCGTTGAGCATGCCCCAGGGTCCGTGACCGGTGGCCACGTAGGCGGAGGCCGCGCCCGGCACCGGGCCGATCAGCGGCAGGCCGTCGTCGGCGACCGGTCGATAGCAGGCCTGCCGGCGCGTGACGGCCGCGGCGGCCAGCGCGGCGGAGACGCGCCCGGCCGCGCGGGCCAGGACCGCGCACCCCGCCTCGCTCACCTCCACGCCCTCGGCGGACTCGGGCAGCGGCTGGTGATCGGCCATGCCGCAGACGTACACGGTGCCGTCGGGCCGCGGGATGATCTCGGGCTCGAGCGCACCGCCGTCCGCGGTGCGGTAGTCCACGAAGAGCGCGTGCGGGGGCACGTCCGGCGCGGCCAGCGTCACGCTGTAGCCCTTGAGCCCGCGCACGCGGGGCAGGCGCACGCCGCCGACGCGCCCGGTCCACGGCCCCAGCGCGAGCACCACCGCGTCCGCCTCGAGGGGC
>DATFAJ010000251.1:0-2434 GCA_035254745.1 Candidatus Methylomirabilota bacterium
GCGACGTCGACGTGGTGCCGGTCTCCATCGAGGGGACCTTCGCGGCCATCGAGCGGACGCTCGCGCCCGTGGTGGACGCGCGCGCGGTGCCGCTGTGCGTGGGGGGCGATCACACCGTGACGCTCGCGGTCCTGCGCGCGCTCGCCCGGCGGCACGGCCGTCTCGGGCTCGTGCACTTCGATGCGCACCCCGACACCTGGGACCGCTACTTCGGGCTGCCGTACTACCACGGCAGCACCTTCCGCCGGGCGATCGAGGAGGGACTGATCGACGGCCGGCGCTCGATCCAGGTCGGCATCCGCGGCCCGCTCTACGGACCCGAGGATTTCGACTTCCACCGGGAGCACGGGTTCGAGGTCATCCGGATCGAGGACGTGAAGGAGGGCGGCGTGGCCCCGGTGGTGGAGCGCCTGCGCCGCCTGGCCGGGGGACCGGTCTACTGCTCGTTCGACGTCGACGCGGCGGATCCGGCGTACGCGCCCGGCACCGGCACGCCCGAGGCGGGCGGCCTCACCTCGTACGAGGCGCTGGGCCTCGTGCGCGGCCTGCGCGGGCTCGAGCTGGCCGGGGGCGACATCGTCGAGGTCTCGCCGCCCTACGACGGCCCGGGCGCCATCACCGGCGTCCTCGCCGCGAACCTGCTCTTCGAGCTGCTCTCGGTGGTCGCGCTCGGCCGGTAGAGCGGCGGCGGGAAGCCCGCCGCAAGTGCTAAGATGACGCCGTGAGATCGGCCCCACGTCGGCCTCTCCTCGGCCTGCTCGTCGTCCTGCCGAGCATCATCGCGCTTCTCTCGGCCGCCGGTCCGGCCCGCGCCGCCCAGCCCGTCGCGTCGATCGAGATGGACTCGGCCATCACCCCGGTCACGGTGCGGCTGCTCATCACCGCGATCGACCGCGCCCAGAGCGACGGGGCGCAGGCCCTGATCGTCCAGCTCAACACCCCGGGCGGGCTCGAGCGGTCGATGCGCTCGATGGTGCAGACCATCCTCGGCTCGCCGATCCCGGTGATCGTCTACGTGGCGCCCACCGGCGCCCGCGCCGCGTCCGCGGGCGTCTTCATCACGATGGCGGCCCACGTGGCGGCGATGGCCCCGGCCACCAACATCGGCGCGGCCCATCCGGTGGCGGTGGGCGGGGGCATGGACAAGGAGATGAGCAAGAAGGTGGAGAACGACGCGGCCGCCTTCGCCCGCACCATCGCGACCGAGCGCGGGCGCAACGCGGAGTGGGCCGAGAAGGCGGTGCGCGCCTCCGTCTCGGCCACCGAGCGCGAGGCGGTGAAGCTCAAGGTGGTGGACCTGATCGCCGACAGCGTGCCCGATCTCCTCGCCAAGATCGACGGCCGGACCGTGAAGACGTCGAAGGGGTCGGTGACGCTGGCCACCCGGGACGCCCCGGTAAAGGTCATCGAGGTGCGCTTCCGCGACCGCTTCCTCGCCCTGATCTCGGACCCGAACATCGCCTACCTCCTGATGATGGGGGGCATGCTCGGCATCTTCTTCGAGTTGTCCAACCCCGGGTCCATCCTGCCGGGGATCATCGGCGGCATCTGCCTGATCCTGGCCTTCTTCGCGTTCCAGAGCCTGCCGGTCAACTGGGCGGGCCTGCTCCTGCTCCTGTTCGGGGTGGTGCTGCTGATCGTGGAGATCAAGGTGGTGAGCCACGGCGTCCTCGCAATCGGCGGGGTGATCTCGATGCTCCTCGGCTCGATCATGCTCTACGACTCCCCCGACGTCACCGGCATCCGGCTCTCGTGGTACGTGATCGTCCCCACCGTGGGGACCACCGCGGGCCTCGTGTTCTTCGCGGTGACCATGGGCATCCGTGCGCTCTACCGACCCTCCGTGACCGGGTCGTCCGCGATGGTGGGCCGGCTCGGCGTGACCCGGAGCCCGCTCCAGCCGGACGGCCAGGTGCTCATCGACGGCGAGCTGTGGCGCGCGGTGAGCCCGGAGCCGGGCGTGGGGGCGGGGGAGTCGGTCCAGGTCATCGCCATCGACGGCCTCACCCTCACCGTCACTCGTTCCCCTCGACGACCCTAGGACCCCAGGAGATTGCCCATGGAAGGCTTCCAGCTCCTCTTCGGCATCATCCCGGTGGTGGTGATCCTGCTCTACATCTTCTTCTCCTCGTTCCGGATCCTGCGCGAGTACGAGCGGGCGGTCATCTTCCGCTTCGGCCGCCGGACCAACGCCATCTTCAACCCCGGGGGTGAAGGGTCGGGCCCTGGGCTCGTGCTGCTGATCCCGTTCATCGACAAGATGGTCAAGGTGAGCCTGCGCACGATCACCATGGACGTGCCGCCTCAGGACGTGATCACCCGCGACAACGTCTCGGTGAAGGTGAACGCGGTGATCTTCTTCCGCGTGCTCGACGCGGCCAAGGCGGTCATCAGCGTGGAGGACTACCTCTACGCGACCTCCCAGATGGCCCAG
>DATFAJ010000252.1:0-2721 GCA_035254745.1 Candidatus Methylomirabilota bacterium
AGCCCGGCCGGGCTCGCCACCGAGCAAATTCTCCGGATCGTGCGCGACGCGGGCAAGATCCCGGTGGAGCGCGACGCGCTCTACAACGTGGTCAAGGTCTGGAGCTGACCATGCTGCGCGTCGGCCGCATCCCGTATCTCAACTGCGAGCCGTTCTTCCACCGACTGGAGGGCGTGGAGCTCGTCGACCTGATCCCACGCCGGCTCGGGGAGGCGATGGCCTCGGGCGAGCTCGACGCGGGGCCGCTCTCGCTGATGGACTATGTGCGGCTCGAGAATCGGCTGGTGCCCCTGCCCTACGGGATCGGCTGCCCGACCGGGGCGCGCAGCGTCCTGGTCTTCTCCGACCGGCCGCTCTCCGCCCTCACCGGGGCCCGGGTCGGCATCACCGGCGAGACCTCGACCTCGGTGGAGCTGCTCCGGGTGCTCTTGGCCCTCCGCTACGGGGTCGAGCCGGCGGCCTGGGTGGGCGCCGAGGAGGCCTGCGACGCGGTGCTGCTGATCGGAGACCAGGCGATCCAGCGGCTCACCCGCGGCCCCCGGGCCCGGCACGTGGCCGACCTCGGCCTCGAGTGGCGCGACTGGACCGGGCTCCCCTTCGTCTTCGCCCGCTGGGCGGTGGCCGCGCGCGTCGCCGCCCCGGAGCGCCGCGCGTTCGAGACCGCCCTCGACGCCGCGCTCGACCGCGGGATGGAGGCCCTGCCCGGGATCGCGGCCGCGCACCGTGACCTCGGGTGGAGCCCGGCCGAGGTGGCGTCGTATCTGCGGAACTTCAGCTTCCGGCTGGGGCCCGACGAGGAGAAGGGCGCGGCCGAGTTCCTGCGGCTGCGCAACCAGCTCGGGGCCGGCTCGTGCTGAGCCGCATCCAGGAGAAGGTCGAGGCCGGCCGACGGCTCGACCGGACCGACGGACACTGGCTCCTCACCGAGGCACCGCTTCTCGACCTGGGGAGCCTGGCCCAGGAGGTGCGCTTCCGCCGCATCCCGGAGCGGCGCGTGACCTTCGTCATCGACACGAACCCGAACTACACCAACGTGTGCATCACCGACTGCCAGTTCTGCGCCTTCTATCGCCGGCCCGGGGACAAGGAGGCCTACACCCTCACGGTGGACGAGGTGATGGAGAAGGTAGCCTTCGCGGCCCGCGAGGGCGCGACCACGGTGCTGCTGCAGGGCGGCCACAACCCGGCCCTGCCGCTCCAGTACTATCTGGACCTGGTGCGCGAGACCCGCCGGCGGTTTCCCTCGGTCACCCCGCACTTCTTCAGCGCCTCGGAGATCCGCACCATGTCCGACGTGGCGGGCAAGCCGGTGCCGGAGGTGCTGGCCCTCCTCCGGCAGGCCGGGCAGACGAGCATCCCGGGCGGCGGGGCCGAGGTGCTGTCCGAGCGGGTGCGCCGTCGGATCGAGCCCAAGAAAGGCGGCCCGGCCGCGTGGCTCGAGGTGCATCGCGAGGCGCACCGGCAGGGCTTCAGGTCGACCGCGACCATGATGTACGGCCACGTGGAGCAGCCGGAGGACATCCTCGATCACCTGGACGCGATCCGCGAGCTCCAGGACGAGCACGGCGGGTTCACCGCTTTCGTGCCGTGGTCGTTCAAGCCCGGCAACACGCTGCTCGAGAAGTGGATCAAGCACTACAAGGGCCCGAACGGCTACCTGCGGATGCTGGCGGTGGCGCGCCTGTACCTGGACAACTTCCCCCACGTCCAGGCCTCGTGGTTCTCGGAGGGCAAGCGGGCCGGCCAGGTCGCGCTGTCGTGGGGCGCGGACGACTTCGGGGGGACCCTCTTCGAGGAGAACGTGCACGCGGCGGCCGATTTCGTGAACAAGACCTCCGTTGAGGAGATCGTGACGCTGATCCGCGACGCGGGCTTCACGCCCGCGCAGCGCACCACCGACTACGAGATCGTCAAGACGTACTGACCCCGTCGATGCGTGACCACCGGGAGGAGCGGCACGAGCGCCTGGCCGGCGCCTTCGCTCAGATCGGGTCGACGGGCGGGACCGCCTGGATCAGCTTCTTCGCGTGGGCCATCTCGTAGAGCCGCCGGAGCGCGGCGCGGCCGTCGTCGCCGAGACGCATGGTGTAGTCGTTCACGTACATCAGGACGAAGCGGCGGCAGGTCTCCTTGTCGATGTCCCGGCCGTAGCGCATCGCATAGTCGAGAGCCTCGTCGACGTGAGCGAAGGCGTAGTCCATCGAGTCGCGGAGGCCCTGGGAGAGCTTCCGGTGGGTCTCCTCACCCAGGTCACGACGCATCACGTTGATGCCGAGCGGCAGCGGCAGGCCGGATTCCTTCTGCCACTCCTCGCCCAGGTCGAGGACCTTCACGAGCCCCATGCGCTGGTGCGTGATCTGTCCCTCGTGGATCAGCAGCCCGAGGTCGGCCTGTCCCTCCAGAACGACCTTCGGGATCTTGTCGAAGGCGACCTCGATGGTGGGAGGATCGCCCACGTAGAGACGCAGCAGCAGCGCGGCGGTGGTGTGGCTTCCCGGGATCGCGACCACCTTCTCCTCGAGCTTCGCGCGCTCGATCGGCTCGCGCGCCACCAGGATGGGCCCGTAGCCCTTCCCCATAGACGCCCCGGGATCCATCATCCGGTAGGTCGGGTGGACCAGGGTGTAGGTGGCCGCGGAGATCGCGGTGACCTCGAGCTCTCCCGTCCGCGCCCGACGGTTGAGCGATTCGATGTCCTCGAGCACGTGCTCGACGGTGACG
>DATFAJ010000253.1:0-13321 GCA_035254745.1 Candidatus Methylomirabilota bacterium
ACCCACGGTGCGACCGAGGGGCGCGGGCGGCCGCGCCGCCGCGGCCACCGTCCGCTGCCCCAGCACCGCCTGGCCGACCGCGAGGCCCTGCTCGATGGCGGCCGCCGGCAGCCAGAACTCGAGGCCGTGGCGCCCGAGGTCGGTGTCCCACACCGGCTGCTGGAGGAAGAAGTCGGCCGCCGCGCCCGAGCACGCGAACTCCTCCGCGAGCGGGTGGGCGAGCTGGCGGCCGAACAGGCTGCGCATGAGCGGCACGACCAGGGCCTGGGTCAGCGTGCCGTCGTAGCGGTAGCGGCGATAGAGCGGCAGCATCAGGCCGTAGTCGTCCTTGAGCACCGGCACCGCGAGCCCGCGCAGCCACTCCCCGGTCATGCTGCTGAGATCGGCGTTCAGCATGACGATCGCGCGGGCCTCGAGCCGTCGCCCCACCGTGAGGACCGCCCGCACCGCGGATGACCAGTCGAGCCCGTCGTCGCCGTGGCTGCCGGCGGCCGGTACCGGGACGACGCGGAGATCGCCGAGGGCCGCCGACACTGCGGCGGCGGTCGCCTCGGACGGGGTCTGGTCGACGTGGACGACCGCGGCGGCCTGGCCCGCGCAGTGGGCGTCGAGCCCCGCGCGCACCGCCGCCGCCACCGCGGCCAGGGCCGGGATCGGCCCGGCGGTGGCGAGACCCACCACCACCTCGGCGCCGCCCAGCCGCGCGATCGTCGCGTTGACCTCGTCGGGCAGGGTGGCCGCGTCCATCACCGGGTGAGGTGCGCGATGAGGGCCAGGTAGTCGCTCAGGCGGCGGGTGACCAGGAAGTTGCGGCGCACGTGCTCGCGCCCGGCCGCGCCCATGCGGCCGATGAGCTCGGGGTTGGACAGCAGGTGCCGGATGCGGAACGCGGCGCCCTCCACGGTTTCCACGGTATACCCGGTGACGTTGACGACCATCTGAAATGGAATGCCGCCCGCGATCGTGCCGATCACCGGCTTGCCCTTCCACATCGCGGTGGCCACCTCGATGGTGAAATCGGCCTTGAGCGGCTTCTGGATGGCGATGGTGGCCGCGCGCTCCAGGGCGTTCAGCTCGATCTGGGGATCCGGGGGCAGCACGATCACCGCGATGTCGGGATCGTGGGAGGCGGCCTCCTGCACGTCGCCGAGGGCGTCGCCGCCCGGCGCGGGGGGCGGGCCGGCCAGGACCAGGCGGACGTCGTGGTGCCGCTTCACCAGCCGGTAGGCGTTGATCACGCCCACCGGATCGTGCTGGCGCTCGAAGGGACCCACCTGGAGCAGGATCGGCTTGTCGCGCGGGACCCGCAGCCGATCCAGCACCAGGGCCTGCTCGCTCCGGGTCATCTCCCGGTTGCGCTCGGAGAGCGGGTCGATGGCGGGATACACGATGAAGCGCGGGATCGACAGCGGGGCCGCGAAGCGGGCCAGGGTGAAGACCGCGGCGTCGTAGCGCTGCACCACCGGCCGCAGCGCGTTCCAGAGCTGGGGCTGGGCCGAGGAGAGATCCTGGTGGCAGGTCCACACCCAGCGGCTGGCCTCCCCCCGCTGCTCGACCAGGCCCACCGGCGGCGCGTCGTGGACCATCACGAGGTCCGCGTCGAGCCGGAGGCGCCGGGCGTTGTCGGCGCCGGTCTCGCGCAGGCGGGCCAGCATGCCCTCGGTGATGACCTGCTCGGTGCCCGCGAGCGCCTTGCTGACCGCCCGGCTCACCTGATCGAAGTCGGCGGTGCCGATGGCGATCTCCCAGGTGGTCTCGACGCCCAGGTCGCTCAGCAGCGTCACCACCCGGTTGAGCCAGTCGGCCAGCGCCCCGTAGCGCGAGGCGCTCACGTGGACGAACCGCTTGCCGCGGAGGCGCTCGCCGGTGCGCATGAGGAAGTCCACCGTGCCGCGCGGCGCCACCTGACGGTAGTCGTCGAGCTTGAGCAGCGGGCCCGGGGCCATCAGGCCGCCTCCCCGGAGATGGCGTCGCCGAGGACGCTCAGGTGGCGATCGCGGATGCGCTCGAGGCTGCCCGCGTGCGGATCGATGTGGGCCAGGCGGTCGGCCAGGTCGGCCCGGCCGAGGGCGCCGCCGACCCACTCCGCAAAGTCGCCGCGGCCGCGCCCCGCGCGGTAGCGGGCCTCGATCGTGTGGTAGAAGAGGGCGCTCACGTCGACCTCGGCGAGCGCGTCGCGGAACTCCACGAGCGTGCGCGCCTGATGCCCGGTGGGCACCGGGATCAGGTGCACCTGGAAGAAGCGGAAGCGCTTGCCCTGGCTGCGCGGGGGCGCGGCGCCCAGGTGCTGGAGGTGATCCGAGATGGTCGCGATCAGCTCCTCGCGCACCCGCTCCATGGAGCCGGCGTGGAAGGGATCGACCGCGGCCAGCCGCTCGGCCAGCCGCACGTCGCGCACCTCGGTGCCCACCCACAGCGAGAAGTCGTTGGGGTAGGCCTCGGCGAGCACCGGGCGGTGGAGCAGCGAGGCCGAGGTGTGGCAGAAGACGGACTCGATCGGCACGCGCTCGAGCTGCTCGAGCAGCTCGCGGGCGTCGTGGGCCTCGTGCGGCAGGAGCTCGTTCAGCTCGAGGCAGCCGAGGAACACGAAGGGCTGGGTCTCGCTCATGCGGTAAGCTCTCCCGGAGGACGACGCCTGTGAGGATCCTGCTCCTGAGCCGCGAGTACCCGCCCCACGTCTACGGCGGGGCCGGCGTGGTGGTCGACCACCTGAGCCGCGCGCTGGCCCGCCGGGCGCCGGTCGAGGTGCGCTGCTTCGGCGACCAGGCCGTGGCCGGGCCCGACCTGAGCGTGCGGGGCTACGCCCCGTGGGAGCGGCTGGCCGGCGGGCCCGAGGCGGCCTACGCGCCCGCGCTCGAGGCGCTCTCGGTCGGGCTCGCGATGGCCCGCGACCCGGTCGCGGCGGACGTGGTCCACACCCACACCTGGTACGTGGGGCTCGGCGGGATGCTGGTGCAGGCCATCCACGACGTGCCGCTGGTGGTCACGCTCCACAGCATGGAGCCGCTGCGCCCGTGGAAGGCCGATCAGCTCGGCACCGGCTACCAGGTGTCGAGCTGGGCGGAGCGGCTGGCGGTCGAGCGCGCCGATCGCGTCATCGCGGTGTCGGCCCAGATGCGCGGCGACATCCTGACCCACTTCCGGGTGGATCCGGAGCGGGTGGTGGTCATCCACAACGGGGTCGACGCGGAGGCCTTCCGGCGCACCGAGCGGCGCGAGGCCCTCGCGCGGCACGGGATGCGGGAGCCCTACGTGCTGTTCGTCGGCCGCATCAGCGAGCAGAAGGGCATCTTCCCGCTGCTCGAGGCGACGCGCGCGCTGCCCGAGGACGTCTCGCTCGTGCTCTGCGCGAGCAGCCCCGACACTCCCGAGCTGCTCGCCCGGCTCGAGGCCGCGGTGGCCGGCCGCCCGCGCGTCCACTGGATCAACGCGATGCTGCCGGTCCCGGAGGTCGTCCAGCTCTACAGCCACGCGGCCGTGTTCGTGTGCCCCTCGATCTACGAGCCGTTCGGGCTCATCAACCTGGAGGCGATGGCCTGCGGCACGCCGGTGGTGGCGAGCCGGGTCGGCGGCATCCCGGAGGTCGTGGTGGACGGCGAGACCGGCTGGCTCGTGCCGCCGGGGGACGAGGCCGCGCTCGCCCGGGCCCTCCGCGACGCGCTCGCCGATCCGGCGCGCGCGCGGCGGATGGGCGAGGCCGGCCGCCGCCGCGTCGAGGCTCACTTCTCCTGGGATCGCATCGCGGACCGCACGCTCGCGGTCTACCGCGACGCGATCGCGGCCAAGGCGGCCGCCCGCGGCGGGTCTGCCGGGAGCGGTCATCGCGAGGGCTCCGCCAGGTAGCACGCCACGCTCCAGGGCGGCAGCTCCCGCCAGCCGGCGCCCGGCAGGTTGAGCGCGTGGAGGCGGCGGCCCCAGCCGGGCGCGGGGCCCGGATGGGGCGCCGCGGTCGCGCCCAGGTTCGCGACCAGGCGCAGCGTTCCGGCCGGGAACGCCCACGCGATCTCGAGCGCGGTATCGCCGAGGGCCTTCCACGAGGCGGCCGGCACCGGCTCGCCCGCGAGCAGCGGCACGATCGCGTCCGTGCGCAGCCGCAGCAGCGTGCGGTGGAAGTCGAGCCAGGCCCGGGTCACGGGCTCGGCGAGACGGCTCCAGTCGAGCGCGGAGCGCGTGCGCGTGGTCTCGGCCTGCGGGTCCGGGATGCGCTCGCGCACCTCCGGGCTCGCGAACTCGGGGAAGCGCGCGAACTCGCGGCGCCGGCCCTCGGCCACCGCCGGCCCCAGGTCCGGGCCCAGATCGGTGAAGAAGAGGAAGGGCTCGGGCGCGCCCCACTCCTCGCCCATGAACAGCAGCGGCAGGGCCGGGGCGAGCAGCAGGACCGCGGTGGCCGCGCGCACCGCCTCCGGAGCGGCGAGCGCGGTGATGCGCTCGCCCATCGCGCGGTTGCCGATCTGGTCGTGGTTCTGGAGAAAGCCCACGAACGCGGTGGGCGGCAGGTGGGCGCTCGGCTCTCCGCGCGAGTCGCCGCGATAGCGCGAGGGCTCGCCCTGGAACGCGAAGCCCTCGGTGAGGACGCGCCCGAGGTGCGGCAGGGGCGGCTGGTAATCCTCGTAGTAGCCGCCGGCCTCGCCGGTCAGCAGCACGTGGAGCGCGTGGTGGAGGTCGTCGTTCCACTGGGCCTGGTAGATCGGGCGGCGCCCGGCCTCGCGGCCGAGGTAGCGGGCCTGGTTGGCCCCGTTCTCGAGCACCAGGTGCACGGGGCGCTCGCGGCCGGGCCCGTCGGCCACCGCGCGGCCGAGCTCCACGAGCAGGTGCGCGGCCGAGTCGTCCACGATGGCGTTGACCGCGTCGAGCCGCAGGCCGTCGAGGTGGTACTCCTCGAGCCAGTAGAGCGCGTTGTGGATCATGAACGCGCGGACGACCTCGGCGCCGGGCCCGTCGTAGTTGATGCCGTCGCCCCAGAGCGAGCGGTGGCGCGGGGTGAAGAAGGCGGGGGCGTAGCGGTGCAGGTAGTTGCCCTCCGGCCCGAAGTGGTTGTAGACCACGTCGAGGAAGACCGCGAGTCCGCGGGCGTGGCAGGCGTCCACCAGGGCCTTGAGATCCTCCGGCCGGCCGTAGCTGGCCTCGGGAGCGAAGAGCAGCACTCCGTCGTAGCCCCAGCCCCGGCGGCCCGGGAAGTCGGCGAGCGGCATCAGCTCGAGCGCGGTGACCCCGAGCGAGACCAGGTGGTCGAGCTTCGTCGCGACGCCCGCGTACGTGCCCTCGGGCGTGAACGTGCCCACGTGGAGCTCGTAGAAGACGAGGCGCTCGGGCGGCAGCCCGGCCCACCCGCCGTCCCGCCAGGCGTAGGCGAGGGGATCGACGACCTCGCTCGGCCCGTGCACGTCGCCAGGCTGGAAGCGGGCGGCCGGATCGGGCACGAGCAACTCCCCGTCGATGCGGTAGCGATAGCGGGTGCCCGGAGGGGCCTCTCGCGTGACGTGCTCGGCCCAGCCGCCCGTATCGTGCGGCATCGGCACCGCGCGCCCGGTGTCCTCGAGCCAGAGCTCGACCCGGTCGGCGCCGGGGGACCAGAGGCGGAAGCGGGTGCTCCCGTCGTCGCGCAGGCAGGCGCCGAACGGCATCCGGTGGGCGCGGCGGACCCCCGTCGGAGCGGTCATCTGGAGCCGGCCACGGGGGAGACGGCCACGCGCTCCAGGAGCGCCACCGGAAAGTGGGCGAACAGTGACCCGGCGGGCAGGACCGCGCGCCCCTCCCGCCGCTCGCTCGTCACCTCGAGGCCGGTGAAGCGGTCCCGGTAGACTCCCGCGAGATCCTCGTCGAGCCCGACCGCGGTGTGCTCCCATGCGGCCTCGCCCGGCAGGAGGGAGCCGGTGAGCCCGGCGAGCCGCGCGGTGAGTCGCGGCACCGCCACCACGACCGCGTCGGCGCCGTCGGTGCGCGCCAGCGCGATCACGTGGTCGGCGCGCGGGCCGTCGGCGCCGAGCGCGCGGTAGGCGCCCAGCGCGAAGAGGCGTGCGCGCTCGCGCCGGAGGGTCAGCGCGCGGTGGGTGAGGTAGAGCTTCACGCGGCCGTCCGGCCAGTCGGCCACGAGCTCGCGGCACAGGCCGGTGGCGTCCGCCCCGGCGGCGCGGTCGGCCGCGATGCGGGCGGTGAGCGCCTCGAGCAGCCTCCGCCGCCGCGCGAAATCGACCGGCCGGCGGTTGTCGGGATCGACGAGCGAGAGGTCCCACAGCTCGGTGCCCTGGTAGAGGTCCGGGATGCCGGGGACGGTGAGCTTGAGCAGGGTCTGGCCGAGCGAGTTCACCGCGCCGTGGGCCGCGACCAGCCGCTGGAACGGCCGGAACGCGGGCAGGAAGGGGCCGTCGGGAGCGAGGAGGGCGCGGACGAAGTCGCGCACCGCGCCGTCGTAGGGCTCGCTCGGGTTGACCCAGCTCGTCCGGCGCTTGGCCTCCTTGGTGGCCTTCTCCATGTAGGCGACGACGCGCCGGGTGGTCGTGTCGAGCGTCTCGTCCTCGTCGCGCGCGGGCCACGCGCCCAGCAGGGTCTGGTACAGCAGGTACTCGTCGTTGCGGTCGGGCGCGGCGTGCCCGTCGATCTGGCGCCGCCATCGCCGGGCGATCCCGCGCCAGCGGCGCACCTCCGCCACCCACGCGGCCGGCACCTCGGAGAGCACGTTGATGCGCGCACGCACGTCCTCGCCGCGCTTGGTGTCGTGAGTGGACGTGGCCAGCATCGACTCGGGCCAGCGCTCGAGCCGCCGCGCGTTGCGGGCGTGGAAGACCGAGACCGGCTCGCCGTAGCGCGCCGGATCGCCGCCCACCTCGTTGAGCGAGACCAGGCGGTTGTACCGGTAGAACGCGGTGTCCTCGACGCCCTTGGCGGTGACCGGCCCGGTGGTCTGCTGGAAGCGCATCGCGAAGTCGCGCCGCGCGGCCCGCTCCTCGGGGCCGCTCCGGTCCGGATGGCGCAGCAGCAGCACGTCGCGGACGAAGTCGAAGATCGAGACGTTCACGGTCGGATTGCGACGCTTGGCCTCCGCGACCGCGGCCTCGATGTAGCCCCGATCGCGCGCGCCGGGGGCGTCGGTGCCGTCGTCGCCCACGTAGGTCCGGTAGACCGCGAAGGCGGCCACCACCTCGCGGAGTGCGCGGCCGAGGCTCGGCAGGGTGAAGTCGCGGGAGGAGCGGTCGCGCTCCGACATCCGGTCGAGGTGATGGGCGAGCTGGTTGATCTCGCTCGCCATCGAGACCTGCATGATGAGGCGCTTGGCCGCGTACGTGAGGTCCGCCATCCGCGCGTCGTCGCCGGCCACGCGCGAGTAGAGCGCGGTCATCTGCCGGGAGGTGCCGCGGTCGACGAAGAGGCCGTTGACCGCGGCGAGGAAGTCGTAGCCGGTGGTGCCCGCGACCGCCCACCACTCGGGCAGGGGCTCCTCCGGGCCGAGGATCTTCTCGGCCGCGATCCAGAGCGGGCGGGCCTCGAGGGCGGCGGCCCGGTCCGCGGCGCGGGCACGGTAGAGCGCGCCCAGCGCGTCCGCCTCGGCCGGGTCGAGCTCGGGCCGCAGACGCCGCGCGGTCGCCAGGAGCGCGCCCTCCTGCAGGCGGAGGAAGTACTCGCCCGGCGCGTAGAGGCCGTCCGGGTGATCGATGCGCAGGCCGGTGACCTTGCCCTCGCCGACCAGGCGCAGGACCAGCTGGTGGGTCGCGTCGAACACCGCGCGGCGCTCCATGCGGATGGCGGCGAGGTGGCTCACGTCGAAGAAGCGCCGGTAGTTCACCTCGTCGCCCGCCACCCGCCAGTCGGCCAGGCGGTAGGTCTGCGCGGAGAGGACGCGGTCGAGCGCGTCGAACGACGCCGGGTCGCCCGGGACGCCGTTGAAGCGTCGCACCGTCTCCTCGATGTGCTCGCGGATGTCGGGCGACTCCTTGGCGAGTGCCATCAGGCGCCGCTTCACGATCTCCTTCTCGCGCGTCCGCTCCTCGACCCGGCGGGGGTCCGTCTCGGTGCGCCCGGGCAGATGCTCGATCGCGGTCAGGATGCTGCGCAGCTCCTGGAGCCCGGGGTCGTCCGGGCCCAGGCGCTCGGCGAGGGGCTCGAGCCCGTCGGTGAGGATCTGCGGGTAAGTTCGCGGGGTGATGGGCAGGCGCGCACCCGCGTAGCGCAGGTGGAACGCCCCATCCGCGAACTCGAGCGCGAGCTGCTGCGCCTCGAGCACCCGGCCGTACTGATCGGGCAGGATGGGCAGGAGGACCCGGTGGCGCAGCTCGGCCTTGGCCGGCGCCCAGTCGATGTCGAAGAACTCGGCCCGCGGCGAGGCGGGGCCGTTCTCGAGCACGTCGAGCCACCAGGGGTTGGCGTCCCCCGCGATGCCCATGTGGTTCGGCACCACGTCCAGGATGAGCCCGAGCCCCCCCGCGGCCAGGCGGGCGGCCATGCGGTCGAAGGTGGCGGCGCTGCCGAGCTCGGGATTGAACGCGTTGTGGTCGGTGACGTCGTAGCCGTGAGAGCTGCCGGGTCCGCAGCGAAAGCACGGAGAGAGATACACGTCGCTGATGCCGAGCGTGTCGAGGTAGTCCCCGAGGGCCGCCACCTCGTCGAAGCCGAGCGCGCTCCCGAGCTGCAGGCGGTAGGTCGCCCGGCGCTCGTGGCGCAGGGCCGCCGCCGCCTGCCGGAAGAGCACGTCGGCGTCGATCATGCGGCCTACAGGTGGGTCAGCGTCTCGCGCGGATGCGGCTCGCGGCCGCGGAGGTGGCGCTCGAGGATCTGGCGGGCCAGCCCGCGGCCGCCCAGCCCGAAGGCCAGGGCCAGGGCGAAGATCAGCCCACCGAAGGTGATCCCGAACGCGACCAGCACCATCTCCTTGCCGATGCCGAGGTGGGTGATCGCGGTGGCGCTCGCGAAGAGCAGCACGCCCCACCGGATGGCTCGGGCCAGGAGGCGCGCCTCGGGCAGGCGGGCGTTGACCGCCGCGATGAGGACGCCCTCGCCGAGGAAGTTCGCCACCAGCCATCCCACCAGCAGGATGAGGGCGGCACCCATCACGCGCGGGACCCAGGAGAAGACGAACTCGGTGAGGCGCCCGGTGCCGGGGATCGCGAGCGCGTCGATGGCCACCGGCAGGAAGAGCACGAGCACGCTCCAGAAGACGATCAGCCCCAGCACCTGGGACGGGGGCTTGCGCACCCCGGCGCGGTTGAGCGCGGCCACGATGCCCCACGCTTCCGCGCGCCGGTCGAACGCGACCGCCTGCGCGAGGCGCCGGGCGACGCGCGCGCTGATCCACGCGCCGGCGAGCCCGACCGCGGCCAGTGTCAGCATGGCCAGGATTCCCGGGAGCACGAGCATCAACCGGGTCTTGAGATCGGCGAGAGCGGCCCACACGAGATCGCTCCACATATCGGTCATGATCCGCGCCTCCACGAGAGCAAGGTCGACGCCATCGGGTCGTCCACACGGTACCACGCGGGCCACGCGCCAGAAAGGCGCGGCGCCGTCGGGCCGCGGGTCGGCGTTACCGGGCCGGGCCGGTAACCTTTTCCGCCGCCCGGCGCGGCGTCGCGCGCGCGGGCGGGCGCGCCGGGGGGTGAGCGGCGCGATTCGCGCGCTTGGCCCTCATGCCTCCATCCGCGCGGCGACTGGCACAGCGATTGCCGACGATGGGCGGGAGGCGAGATCCGAGGATGACGATCGGGCGTACATGGTGATCGGGCTGATCGTGGTGCTGCTGGTGCTGGCCCTCGGGGCGATCCCGGTGTGGCCGCACAGCCGGGACTGGGGCTACTATCCGAGCGGCGCGCTGGCGGCGGCGCTCCTCATCCTGCTGGCCCTCGTGCTGACCGGGCGCCTGTGAGCCGGTGGCCGCCTCCCCTCCGGGGCGTCGCGCGGTGAGCCGGTCGAGCCAGAGCGTATCCGCGCGCGAGCGAATCGCGCAGGCCTTCACCATGGTCGAGGACGTGCTGTACGTGGGCCTGGGTGTCGTCCTCGCGGCGGGGGGCGTGGCCCTGCTCGTGAACGCGGCGATCTACTTCGCCCGGAGCCTGCTCGGCGGGGCGATCGGCGCGAGCGTGGTGGCGGTGCTCGACCAGCTGCTCCTGATCCTCATGATGATCGAGATTCTCTACACCGTGCAGGTGTCGTTCCGCGAGCACGTGCTGGTGCCCGAGCCGTTCGTGCTGGTGGCCCTGATCGCCGCGGTCCGGCGCATCCTGGTGATCACCGCGGAGTTCGGCACGCTCTCCGAGCAGGGGGAGTCGGCGTTCCGCTACGCGATGATCGAGCTCGGGCTCCTCACCGTGATGACCGGTGTGCTCGTGACGTGCCTGGTGGGCCTGCGCAAGCGGGACAAGGAAGCGGTGGCCGAGCGGGCCTGAGAGGGAGGGACATCGTGAAGATCCGGCAGCTCGACGACACGGACGGTCGTCGCACGTTCGTGCTGGTGTGCGACCGGGGTGACGATCCGGTGGAAGCGCTGACCGCGGCGGCGAAGCGGTTCGACCTCCGCGCCGCCTCCCTGACCGGGATCGGGGCGTTCGCGGCCGTGACCCTGGGCTTCTTCGACCACGCGCGGCGGGACTACCGGCGGCGGGTCATCCGGGAGCAGGTCGAGGTCCTGTCGCTGATCGGCAACGTCGCCCTGGATCGCGGGGAGCCTCGGGTGCATGCCCACATCGTCGTCGGCCGGTCCGACGGCGCGGCCCTGGGCGGCCACCTCCTGGGAGGTGCCGTCGACCCGACTCTGGAGATCACGCTGGTCGAGGCCCCCGCCATCCTGCGGCGGAGGACGGATCCGGCGACGGGCCTCGCCTTGATCGACCTCTCCTGGGGGACTCCGGCCGGTCCCGGGTTGTAGTTACACGGTAAAATGTTCCCTCGGCCGGCCGGACCCGTCCGAGGAATCCTTGATGAGGGGACTGAAGTGTGGGACATAACCACGAGTCCTGATTGAGGTCGGAGCCTTCGATCCGGTACCTTTTTCCACCCGGAACTTTCGAGGCACATCGATTGCAGCCAGGTCGCCAAGACTCGATCCGGACGACCCGACCACCGACACCAAACCCGAAAGGGGACGACCATGAAGCATCGCATCCTGATCGCTGACGACGACGAGTCGGGCCGCAGCGGGCTGGCGGCCCTCCTGACGATGTGGGGGTACGAGGTTCAGGAGGCCGTGGACGGCAAGGACGCGCTCGAGCGGGCGCCCGCCTTCCGGCCTTCGGTGGTCATCGCGGACATGGTCATGCCGGTCATCGACGGGATCGGGCTCCTGAAGCCCCTCGCCGCGGCGGTGCCCGAGGCGGCGGTAATTCTGTTGACCGCTCACGGCTCCATCGAGACCGCGGTGTCGGCGATGCGCGAAGGCGCGTACGACTACATGACCAAGCCGGTCGATCCCCGCCGCCTCCGGGTCCTCGTGGAGAAGGCGGTCGAGAAGGTCCAGGTCAGCCGCGAGGTCACGGTCCTGCGTCGCCAGCTCAAGGAGAGCCGAGGGCTGGGGCCGCTGCTGGGGGTGAGCCCGGCGATGCAGGAGGTCTACCGCCTCATCGAGATGGCCGCGCCGAGCCCGGCCCCGGTGCTGATCCTCGGCGAGACCGGCACCGGCAAGGAGCTGGTGGCCCGCACCATCCACCAGCTGTCGCAGCGGGCGAAGGGGCCGTTCGTCGCGGTCAACTGCTCGGCGATCCCCGAGACCCTGCTCGAGAGTGAGCTGTTCGGGCACGAGAAGGGGGCCTTCACCGGTGCCATGGCCCGGCGGCCCGGCTACTTCGAGCTGGCCGACGGCGGCACCATCTTCCTCGACGAGATCGCGGAGATGAGCTCGAACCTGCAGGCCAAGTACCTCCGCGTCCTTCAGGACAGCCAGGTGCGTCGCGTGGGCGGTCACGACGAGATCGGTGTCGACGTGCGGGTGGTGGCCGCGACCAACAAGGACGTGGTGAAGGCGGTGCAGGACGGGACGTTCCGCGAGGATCTGTACTACCGGGTCAACGTGCTGACGATCCCGCTGCCGCCGCTCCGGCGGCGACCGGAGGACATCGCGCTCCTGGCGGACGCGTTCATCGCCGAGTTCAACGAGAAGTACGCGCGCCAGGTGCGGAGCGTGGACGGGGCGGCGCTCAAGGTCCTGAACGACCACACGTGGCCGGGCAACGTGCGCGAGCTCCGCAACGTCATCGAGCGGGCGGTGGTCTCGTGCGAGGACGGGCTGATCACGCCGGAGTTTCTGCCCTTGTCGCCGCTCGGTGCGCCGACGGGAGAGCGGGCGAACGTGGTGGTGCTGCCGCTGGGTACCACGCTCGACGACGGCGAGCGGGAGCTGATCCTGAGAACACTGCACTCGGTGAACAACAACAAGACCCGCGCCGCCGAGATCCTCGGCACCACCCCGAAGACCCTCCACAACAAGGCCCGCCGCTGGCGCGAGCTGGAGCTGGACCGCGATCCGGGGAAGCGCGCCTAGTCGGCGCGCAGGACGAGCCCGACGGCCAGCCTAGCGGCGGCGCGAGCCGCCGCTGGGCTGGGCGCCGATCCATACCACCCAGGGCCGCGACGAGGAGCCGTCCTGTCGGATCTCGACCGGATAGCCCTGCTTCTCGATGCTGCTGGCCAGGCGGCCGGCCGCCGCGCGATCCGTGAAGGCGGCCGCGGGCGTCCACTCGCGCTGCTCCCTCGCCACCCGTCGTGGCTCGGGAACGGGCTGCGGCTCGGCCGGGCGTGGGGCGGGCGGAGCCGGCGAGGCCGCGGTGCGGTGGGATCCCTCCGGCGTGCGCGGTGCGGGCGCTGGAGCGGCTTCCCCGCGGCCCGGTCGACTCGGTGGCGGTAGCGACGGGCGCGAGTCCGGGACGACCGCCGGGGTCGGCTCGTCGATCTTCGAATCGGCTCTCGGCGAGTCGGCTCTCGGCGGATCGCCCCTGGGCGACCCGGCTTTCGGCTCCTCCACCGCGGGAGGGCTGGAGATCGAGGGGCTGGAGAAGAGCCAGCCGCCCATCCCTCGGCCCGCCTGATCGCTCGGCGCGTCGCCGCGGAGCACCTCGGACGGGGACGGCCTCGACGCGAGCCCGGAGTCGGTGTCGCGGGAAGCCAGCGGGCCGGGCGCGGGCGTCCCTGCCGGCGCCACGGATCCCAGCACGTAGGGTAAACCGAAGAAGATCAGAAGGAAGGTCGGGACAAAGGTCCCGGCCGCGACGGCGAGCCCGCGAAGGGGCGGCGTCCATCTCGGCCGATCCCGGTCGAGCTCGTCGGCGCCCTCGTCGCCCGGCTCGGCGATCTCGTGGCCCGGAAACACGTCCTCGCGCGTGATCTCGTCCCGCTCGTCCGCGTC
>DATFAJ010000254.1:0-6943 GCA_035254745.1 Candidatus Methylomirabilota bacterium
TGCGGCGGCTTCGCGGCCGCGATGGCGGTGGTGGCCGGGATCCAGAAGGCGGGTGGGACCGACACCGAGAAGCTGATCGCGGCCATGGAGGGGCTCGAGTTCCAGACCCCGAAGGGCCGGATGATCTTCCGCAAGGAGGACCACCAGGCCCTGCAGGCGATGTACGCGTTCAAGATGGTGTCCAAGCCGGACGTGGCGTGGCTGGTGCCGACCCTGACCCGCGAGCTCTCGCTCCAGGAGACGGCGCCCGCGATCGCCAACAAGCGCTGAGCCGATGGCCCGCGTCGCGGTCGGCTCCGTCTCGCTCGCGGTCGCGGAGTGGCCCGGCCCCGCCAAGGGCCCGGCGGTGGTGTGCATCCACGGCCTCACCGCCAACCACACCTGCTGGGCGAGCGTGGCCGACGTGCTCTCGCCCGCCCATCGCCTGATCGCCTACGACCTGCGGGGGCGGGGGGAGAGCGACAAGCCCGACAAGGGCTACAGCCTCGCGCTCCACGCCGACGACCTCGAGGGGCTGCTCGACCACTTCGGCCTCAAGAAGGCGGTGCTGATCGGCCACTCGCTGGGGGCCCACATCGCGGTGCGCTTCGCCGCGACCCGGCCCGAGCGCGTGGCCAAGCTCGTGCTCGTGGACGGTGGCCTCGACGTGCGGGCGGAGGTGCTGGACTCGCTGCGGCCCGCCATCAACCGCCTGGGCGTCGAGTTCCCCTCGATGGACATGTTCATGGGGTTCGTGCGGGCCCTGCCGATGTTCGAGGGGCGGTGGAACGACTACCTCGAGCGCTACTTCCGCTACGACGTGGAGCAGCTGCCCGCGGGGACGGTGCGCGCCAAGGCGTCGCGGCTCGCCATCGAGGAGGAGGTCGCCAACCTCGAGCGCGAGCGGCTCTGGGTCTATCACCACCGGATCAAGGCGCCCACCCTGATCTTCCGGGCGCCCGACGGGCTGCTCACGCCCACCGACTGCCTGATGACCCAGGAGGAGGCGGACGCGATGGCCGCCGCCATCCCGCGCGCGAAGCTGGTGGTGGTGCCGGGGACGAACCACTACACGGTGCTCCTCGGCCAGCACCCGAAGGTCAAGACCGCGCTCCGCGCCTTCCTCAGGGGGACATAGCGACGGCCTCGGCCCCGGTCGTCTCCACCCGCGATCTCACCATTCGCTTCGGCGGGCACGTCGCGGTGGACCACGTCAGCCTCGACGTGGCCCCGTTCACCCTCAAGTCCATCATCGGGCCCAACGGGGCGGGGAAGACCACCTTCTTCAACCTGCTGAGCGGGCAGTACCGGCCGACCGAGGGCCGCATCCTCTTCAAGGGGCGCGACGTCACCGGGCGAGGGGCGGCCGCCCGCACCCACCTCGGGATCGGCCGCTCCTTCCAGCTCACCAACATCTTCCCGACCCTGACCGTGCTCGAGAACGTGCGCCTCGCGGTGCAGGCGCGGCGCGGGCTCGGCTTCACCGCGTGGCGCCACTACCGGCGCTTCCCCGAGCTCGAGGACATCGCCTACGGGCTGCTCGAGCGCGTGCTCCTCGAGGGCAAGTGGCGCGCGGCAGCCGGGGCGCTGGCCCACGGGGAGAAGCGCAAGCTCGAGCTGGGCATCCTGCTCGCGCTCGAGCCGGAGGTGCTGCTGCTCGACGAGCCGACCGCGGGCATGTCGCTCGAGGAGGTGCCCGCGATCATCGGCCTCATCGAGGGCATCCGGGCCCGCCGCGACCGCACCATCCTGCTCGTCGAGCACAAGATCGACATGGTGATGGCCCTGTCCGACTCGATCGCGGTGCTGAAGGATGGCCGGCTCATCGCCGACGGCCCGCCCGCCCAGGTGAGCGCGAGCGCGGAGGTGCAGGCCGCGTACTTCGGGACGACCACCCCTCACCTCACCCTCTCCCCTGAGGGGAGAGGGTAAGACGATGGCGGAGGTGCTCGAGCTGGAGGGGGTGCACACGAACATCGGCCAGCACCACATCCTGCAGGGGGTCTCGCTGCGGGTGCGGCCCGACGCGGTCACGGTGCTGCTCGGCCGCAACGGGGCCGGCAAGACCACCACCATGCGCACCGTGATGGGCGTGCTGCCCCCGAGCCGGGGCACGGTCCGCTTCGAGGGGCGCCCCATCCACGGCCTGCCGCCTCACGCCATCGCCCGGCTCGGCATCGGCTACGTGCCGGAGGGGCAGGGGATCTTCGCGACGCTCACGGTGGAGGAGAATCTGCGGGTGGCCATGCGGGCCGAGAACGCGGAGAGCCGCGAGCGGATGCGGCGGGTGCTCGCGCTCTTCCCCGACCTCGAGCGCTTCCGTCCCGCGCGGGCGGGCACGCTCTCGGGCGGCCAGAAGCAGATGCTGGCCATCGGGCGCGCCCTCGTCAATCCCACGCGCCTGCTGCTGATCGACGAGCCCTCCAAGGGCCTCGCTCCCATCGTGGTCGAGCACCTCGTCGCGGCGCTCGAGTCCATGAAGCGGGAGACCACCGTGGTGCTGGTGGAGCAGAACTTCGCGATGGCGAGTCGGCTCGGCGACGACTGCTACGTGATGGACGACGGGCGGACCGTCTACTCGGGCTCGATGACCGCGCTGGCCGCCGACCGCGACCTCAAGCAGCGATACCTCGGCGTATGAAGCACGTGAGGCGCGCGACCCCCCTGCTCGTCGGCGCGGCCCTGCTCCTGCTGCTGCCGCTGCTCGGCATCGAGCCACGGGCCTGGCTCACCCTCACGGTGGCCGGGCTCGCCATGGGCATGCTGATCTTCCTGGTGGCCGCGGGGCTCACCCTGATCTTCGGCCTGATGGACGTCCTCAACTTCGCCCACGGGGCGTTGTTCTCCTGGGGCGCGTACGCGGGCTTCACGGTGGCGGTGGTGATCGAGGGGCGCTGGGGCTGGGCCGCTTCTCCGTCGGTCTGGGCCAACGCGGGCCTGCTCCTGCTCGCGGTGGCCGCCGCGGTGGCGGTGGCCTTCGCGCTCGGCATCGTGCTCGAGCGGGTGATCGTGCGCCCGGTCTACGGCCAGCACCTCTTCCAGATCCTGATCACCCTGGGGGCCACCATCGTCCTCGAGGAGCTGATCCGGGTCGCGTGGGGGCCGAACGACCAGGTGATGCCGGTGCCGGCCACGTTCCAGGGCTCGTGGGACGTGGCCGACGTGGTCGTGCTCCGCTTCCCCGCGATCGCGATCGGCCTCGGGCTGCTCGTCTACGGCGGCATGCAGTGGCTGCTCACGCGCACCCGGGTGGGCCTCATCGTGCGCGCGGGCGTCGAGAACAACGAGATGATGCAGGTGATGGGCCACGACATCCGCCGCTACTTCACCGGGGTGTTCGCGGCCGGCTCCGGGCTCGCCGGGCTCGGCGGGCTCATGTGGGGCATGTTCAGCCAGTCGATCCGCCCGTCGATGGGCGGCGAGCAGCTCATCTTCGCGTTCATCGTGGTCATCATCGGCGGCCTGGGCAGCGTCACCGGCTCGCTGATAGGCGCGCTCTTGGTGGGCCTCGCCTATAACTACGTGGCGTACCTCGTGCCCAAGGCCGCCATCGGCGTGACCATGGGCATCATGGTCCTGGTGCTGCTCGTGCGCCCCACCGGGCTCTACGGCGCCGACAAATGAGCGCGTCCGGGCTCACCCCGGTCCAGGCCGCGCGCGCGGCGGAGCGGCGCGACCGCTGGCGCTCGCCGACCCTCTACCTGCGCCTCGCGGTGGTGCTGGCCTGGGCGCTGCTCCCCGCGATCGGCCCCTCGTTCCAGCTGCTCGACCTCGCGCTCAAGATCGCGCTCTTCGCCACGCTCGCGGCGAGCTACGACGTGGTGATCGGCTACACCGGCATCGTCTCGTTCGGGCACGCGATGTTCTTCGGCTTCGGGGCCTACGCGGTCGCCCTCGCGGTGGGCCGGCTGGGAGCGCCCACCTACGGCCACCTCGTGCTCGGGTTCCTGGCCGGAATCGCGGTGTCGGGGGTGGTGGCGGTCGTGGTCGGGGCCTTCTCGCTGCGGATCAAGGCGATCTTCTTCGCGATGATCACGCTCGCCTTCGCGGAGTTCGCGCTCATCCTGGCCGTGCAGTGGGGCGCGCTGACCGGCGGGGAGGACGGGCTCTCCCCGAAGCTGCCCGGCGTCTTCGCGGCGGGCGCCCCGGGGATGCTCGGTCTCTCCGGGCGGCTCGTGACCTACTACACGCTGCTGGCGGTCTGCCTCGGCCTGTTCCTCCTCATGGGCCGCTTCGTGCACTCCCCGCTCGGCCGGACGCTCCAGGCCATCCGCGACAACGAGCTGCGGGCCGAGGCCCTCGGCTACCGCACGTTCGTCTTCCAGCTCGTCGCGACCTCGTTCGGTAGTGTGGTCGCCACCGTGCTCGGCGGCGGCTACGCGATGTGGGTGCGCTACGTGAACCCGGAGTCGACGCTCGGCATCCCGATCATGCTCGACGTGCTCTTGATGGTGATCATCGGCGGCATCGGGACGCTCCACGGCGGCCTCGTGGGCGCGGCCATTCTCCTGAGCGCCCGCACGCTCCTGCCGAACCTGCGCAGCCTGGGCGGCTCGCTGTTCGCGGGCTCGGAGATCCTGCAGCGGCTCTCCGAGCGCTGGCTCCTCTACTTCGGGATCCTCTTCGTGCTGGTGGTGTTCTTCTTCCCGCGCGGCGTGCTGGGCACGCTCCGCGAGGCGGCGGCCCGGCGACGCGGTCCGGCCGCCCGCGGGACGTGAGCCGTTCTTTTGTGCCGCCTTTCGGGTATGCTGTGCTTGAGAATGCCCGCCCGGGACTACGACGCCATCGTGGTGGGGGCCAGCTTCGCAGGCCTCGCCGTCGCCCGCCAGCTCCGGGGCGAAGTCCTCATGCTCGATCGGAACGAGGTCGGCGCCGTGCAAACGTCCGCGTGCGGAACCCCGCTGTGGGTGCCCGAGACCCTCGGAGTCTCGGAGAGCGTCCTGCAGGTGCACGACCGGCTCGTGATCCGGACGCCGACGCGCACCGTCCGCTACGATCTCTCCTCGGTGCCCTTCTGCACCTTCGACTACCGCGCGTTCTGCCAGGGCCTGCTCGCCCAGTGCCGCGTGCGATTCTTGCGCACCTCGGTGTCGGGCATCCAGGAGGGGGCGGTGGTGACCGCGGAAGGGCGGTTCACCGCGCCGGTCATCGTGGACTGCTCGGGCTGGCGGCGCGCGATCACGGGGGGCGCCCCGACCGAGCCCCGCTCTCGTCACCACTCCTTCGGCCTCGAGACCCGCACCTCGCTCCGGGACGAGGGGCTGACGTTCCTGCTGGACCGCCGCCTCATCCCGCAAGGGCTCGGCTGGATCTTCCCGGTGGGGAGCGGCAGCCTGATCGGGCTCGGCTCCTACGTGGGCCGGTCGAAGCTCAAGCCGGCGCTCGAGCGCTTACTGCGTGAGCACGGGACCTCCGCCGGCTCCTACCACGGCACCTACTTCCCCAACCGGCTGCTGCGCCCCACCGTCGATCGGGTCTTCGCGGTCGGCGACGCGGCCGGCCAGTGCCTGCCGCTGACCGCGGAGGGCATTCGCCCCGCGCTCTACTTCGGCGGCGAGTGCGGCCGCATCGTGCAGCAGGTCCTCGACGGCGTGCTCCCGCTCGAGGTGGCGCTCGAGCGCTACCGTCGCCTGGTCGCCCGCTACCGCGGCCCGTACCGGGTGCTCCGGTTCGCCCAGGCCATGGCCGCGCACACCCCGACCCGCTGGTTCGCGATGGTGACCCAGCTCGCGGCGACGTGGCCGTTCCTGTCGCGCTGGTGGCCCCGCTACGGGTGGTTCGGGCGGTCTGATCCCTCCGGGGTGGCCGCGGCCACCTGAGCCGGCACGGCGATGGAGGAGGCGTCAACGGCGATGCCGGGTCGAGGGGGTCGAGAGGAATGAGTGCCCGCACGCGCTGGGCGATCGTGGCCGGGGTGAGCGGCCTGATCGTGGCGTACTGCGTCTGGCTCGTGTGGACGGACGCGCCCGCCTACCAGTTCCTGGTCCGGCTCTACGTCGACAAGCACTTCCTCAAGCGCACCCTCCGGGAGTGGGGCGTGCTCGCCCCCGTCGTCTTCATCCTCCTCCAGGCGCTGCAGGTGATCATCTCGCCGATCCCCGGCGAGGCGACCGGCATCCTGGGCGGCTATCTCTTCGGCCAGGGGCTGGGGCTGCTCTACTCGACGATCGGCCTCACCGTGGGCTCGGTGGTGGCCTTCTGGATCGGGCGATGGCTCGGCGCGCACTACGTGAAGAATCTCGTGAGCGCGGAGACCTGGAACCGGCTCGGCTTCATCGTGGAGGCCGAGGGGGCGGTCCTGTGCTTCATCATCTACCTGATTCCGGGCCTGCCGAAGGACATCGTCTGCTACCTGTTCGGGATCAGCCCGATGCCACTGTGGGTGTTCGCGCTGGTCTCGGGCCTTGGCCGGATCCCGGGGACCTGGGTACTCTCCGCCCAGGGGGCCCATACGGCCGCCGGGGACTATCTGCAGGTAATCCTGGTCTCGGCGGTCGCGGTGGCCGGGGCCCTGCCGCTCTACTACTATCGCCACCGCATCGTGGCCTGGTTCCACGGGCGGAGCGCGGCGCGGGCGGCCCGCGCCAACGGGGGACTTGACAGGGAGAAGCAGGGCCCGTAAACTCGCCCCACTTTGTAGCAGTCCATTGCCAGTGGGAGGAATCGAGCCGGTGACCACGATGGGAACGACGGCCAGCAGCCACGGAACCTGGCGGTCGTATTTTTACTTTCCCACCGTTCGCCGCCTGGCTCCCATGAGCTGATCGCAAGGAGCCACGGGCGACGAACCAGCCCGTGGCGAGGAACCGATAGACGCCGCGGGCAACCAGCCCGCGGCGTTTTTGTTTTGCACGGCGCCCGTCACACGCCGTGAACGGGCGCCCGCGGCCGGGGGAGTGCGGGGGCCATATCGGGGCCCCCGCAGCTGAAGAGCCTGAAGAACCAAACGAGAGTCCGCGAGAGA
>DATFAJ010000255.1:0-2905 GCA_035254745.1 Candidatus Methylomirabilota bacterium
GGTCATGAGCACGGTCACGCCGCGGCCCGCGACCAGCGCGTGGATGATCGACCAGAAGTCGCGGCGGGAGATCGGATCGACGCCGGTGGTCGGCTCGTCGAGCAGGAGCACGTCGGGGAGATGGATGAGGGTGCAGATGAGGGCCAGCTTCTGCCGCATCCCTCCCGAGAGGGTGGCGGCCGGGCGCTCGAGGAATCGCTCGAGGCGCGTCATGCGGAGCAGGCGCTCGCGATTGTCGGCGTACTGCTCCCGCGGCACGCGGCGCAGGTCGCGGAAGAACTCGATGTTCTCCTGGACGGTGAGCGAGTCGTAGAGGTTGAGCCCGAGCCCCTGGGGCATGTATCCGATGACGCCCTTCACCGCCTCGGGGTCCCGGAGCACGTCCACGCCCGCCACGTGCGCCGCGCCGGAATCGGCCCGGAGCACGCCGGCCAGCACCTGGAGCACGCTCGTCTTGCCGGCCCCGTCGGGGCCGATCAGGCCGAACACCTCGCCGCGCCCCACCTCGAACGACACGTCGTGCACCGCGCGGATCCGGCCCCGCCGGTAGCTCCGGCACAGCGCCTCCACCCGGATCGGCGGCGGATCCGCGGCGAGATCTCCCGCCGGGCGTCCGGGAGGCCCGGGAGCCGTCACCTCCACGGCGCGTCGGGCCGCCAGCGGATCGTCGCGTCGGCGGGCATCCCGGGCTTGAGCACGCCGCCGGGGTTCTCGGCGAGCGCGACCTCGACCGCGAACACGAGCTTGACCCGCTCCTCCCGCGTCTCGACGTTCTTCGGCGTGAACTCGGCTTCCTGCGAGACCCGGCTGACGCGGGCCGGAAACGCGCGGCCGGGATAGGCGTCGACGTAGACCCGCGCCTCCTGCCCCAGCGCCACCTTGCCGATGCTCGGCTCGGGCACGTAGATCTTGACGTAGAGCCGGTCGAGATCGACGAGGGTGAAGAGCGGCGTGCCGGGCTCGACCCGCTCGCCTCGCTCGACGGTGCGGGTGAGCACCCGCCCGTCGATCGGGCTCTTCACCGAGAAGTCGGCGACGTGGCTCTGCTGCTCGGCGAGCTGCGCCTGGGCCTGTCCGCGCTGCCGCGCGAGGGCATCGCGCTCCGCGCGCAGGATCGCGACCTGCTCGAGCCCGAGGCGCGCCAGGGCCACCTGCTTGCCGCTGCTCTCGAGCGCTTCCTCCGCCTCCTTGACCGACTGCGCCGCCATGTCGGCGGTGAGCCGGGCATGCTCGCCTTCCTGCGGGGCGATGAGCTCCTTCGCCACCAGCACCGCGGCGCGCTGCGCGTCCCGCTCGGCCTGCACGAGGCTCGACCGGGCCCGCCGCAGCCGGGCCTCCGCCTCGCGCTGCGCCGCCGTCGTCTGCTCGATCTGCAGGGTCACCTGCCGCTCGGTCATGCCGAGCTGGCTGTTCGCCGCGACCAGCCGCTGGTCGAGCGCCCTGACCTGCTCCTCGACCGCCCGCACGCGCTCGCGCTGGGCCTGGTCGTCGAGCGTCGCCAGGAGCTGGCCCTGGCGCACGGCCTGCCCCTCGTCCGCGTGCAGGGTCACGACCCACGCCGACGTCTTCGGGGTGAGCGTCGTGATCCGGCCCTCGATGCGGCCGCTCGCCAGGACCAGGCCGGTATCCGCCGGCGGACGGAGCCACGAGACCAGCCGCGGGACGAGCAGGACTGCGACCAGCACGAGGACGAGCGCGATCGCTCCCCCGGCGAGCCACCGGGGAAGCCGACGGTTGGGACCGGGCAAGGGCGTCGCCATCATCTCCCTCCAGCACCCGCAAGTGATGTGCCACCGACAACCCACCGAGAAATAGGACTTTCCCCTCCTCCGGGCCGGCCAACGGTGGGGCCCGCCGACCTCACTGCGGCTCGGGTGGGGCGCATGGTCCCCAGCGCCGGCGCTTGAACGCGATGGCGGGAAGACGGAGAATCGCCGCGCCATGCGAGCGGGGGTCTAGTCATTCGCGCCGTCCGCACGCTCGCCCCGCTGGCCTTGGGCGGCGTCCTCCTGCTCGTCCCCGCGCCGTCCGGCCTGACCCCGTCGGCCTGGCGCTACTTCGCGCTGGTCGCCACCGTCATCGCGGCCCTGATCACCGAGCCCCTGCCCGGGCCGTTGATCGGCCTGCTCGGCATCACGGTGGCCACCGCGCTCCGCCTGGTCGGCCCGACACCCGACGAGGCCATCCGCTGGGCCCTGTCCGGCTTCTCGCACAGCACGGTCTGGCTCATCTTCGTCGCGTTCATGTTCGGCCTGGGGTACGAGAAGACCGGGCTGGGACGGCGGATCGCGCTGGGCCTGGTACGGAGCCTCGGCCGGCGCACCCTCGGCCTGGGCTACGCGGTCGCGCTGGCGGACCTGGTGCTGGCGCCTTTCACCCCGTCCAATACCGCGCGGAGCGGCGGGATGGTCTACCCGATCATCAAGAGCATCCCCGCGCTCTACGACTCCGCGCCCGGGCCGACCGCGCGTCGGGTCGGCGCCTACCTCATGTGGACGGCGTTCGCGGCGACCGGCATCACCAGCTCCATGTTCCTGACCGCGAACGCGGCGAACCTCTTCGCGGTGTCCCTGATGAGGGAGACCGCGGGCATCGACGTGGGGTGGGCCGAGTGGTTCAGCGGCTTCCTGCCGGTCGGCGTCGTGCTGTTCCTCTCCCTGCCGGTCCTGGTCTACCTCGTCTACCCACCGGGCCTGACCATCAGCCGCGAGGTCCCGGCCTGGGCGCGCCGCGAGCTCGAGCGAATGGGCCCGATGAGCCGGCGCGAGGTGCTCATGGCCGGGATCGCGGTGCTGGCCCTCGCGCTCTGGATCTTCGCCGGTCGGTGGCTCAACCCCACCACCGCGGCGCTCGTGGCCTTCTGTCTCATGATGCTGGTGGGCGTCCTGTCCTGGCGGGACGTGCT
>DATFAJ010000256.1:0-6037 GCA_035254745.1 Candidatus Methylomirabilota bacterium
GCCGCGGGGCTCGCCCTCATCGACGCGATCCTGGCCCGCGGCGCGCTCGCCGACTACCACCTCGCGCACTCGGCGCGAGCCGAGCTCTGCCGGCGGCTCGGCCGGACCAAGGACGCCCGGGCCGCCTACGAGCGGGCCCTCGGCCTCGCGCGGCAGGAGCCGCAGCGACGCTTCCTCGAGCGGCGCCTGAGCGAACTGCTGGACTGACGGGGAGCGATCTGGCACGATCGGCCGGTGACGGACGCGCCCGGAGGCCGATCGATGCGCATGCCGCTCGAGGACGTGAGGGTACTCGACCTGAGCCACGCCCTGGCCGGGCCCTTCTGCTCCACCATGCTCGCCGACTTCGGCGCGGACGTGATCAAGCTCGAGCCGCGCGGCGCCGGCGACATCGCCCGGGCCTGGGGGGCCCCGCTGCCGGGCGGCGAGACCGCCTACTTCGTGAGCCTCCACCGCAACAAGAAGGGCATCGAGATCGACCTCAAGGCTCCCGAGGGCAAGGCGCTCTTCTTCCGCCTCGTGGAGAAGTGCGACGTGGTGCTGGAGAACTACCGGGTCGGCGCCCTGGCCCGCCTCGGCCTCGGCTACGAGGTGGCGCGCGAGCGGAACCCCGGCATCATCTACTGCTCGGTCTCCGGCTTCGGCCAGGACGGCCCCTATCGCGACCGGGCCGCGCTCGACCTGATCCTCCAGGCCGAGAGCGGCATGATCAGCACCACCGGCGAGCCGGGCAGCCACGGCGTACGCTGCGGGGTCTCCATCGCCGACATGACCGCCGGCATGTACGCCGCGTTCGGGATCATGCTGGCGCTGCGCGTGAAGGAGCGGACCGGCCGCGGGCAGGCGATCGACGTCTCGATGCTCGAGGGCCAGCTCTCGCTGCTCGGCAGCATGATCGGCGGGTACTTCGCCGACGGCGAGCTGCCGCTGCCGATGGGCACCGCGTACAAGGCGCTGCTGCCCTACCAGACGTTCCGGACGAAGACGCGTGACCTGGCCCTCGCGGTCGGCAGCGAGAAGCTCTGGAAGGTCTTCTGTCCCGCGATCGGCCGCCCCGAGCTCGCGGACGATCCGCGCTATCGCACCAACGCGGACCGGGCGCGGAACCGCGAGACCCTGATCCCGAAGCTGCAGGAGGTCTTCCTGACCCGCCCGTACGAGGAGTGGGAGCCCCTGCTCCTGGCCGAGGGCATCCCGATGGGCGCGATCAACAACATCGCCCAGGTGGTCGAGCATCCGCAGGTGATCGCGCGACAGGCCCTCGTCGAGACCGTCCATCCCCGCGCGGGCAAGGTGCGGATGGTCGGCGCCCCGGTGCGGCTGTCCGAGACCCCGGGCTCGGTGCGCACGCCGGCCCCGATGCTCGGCGAGCACACCGATCTCGTGCTCCGCGATCTGCTCGGGCTCGACGCCCCGGCGATAGCGGCGCTGCGCGCGGCCGGCGCCATCGGCCCCGCCCGGTGACCGTGGCGGCGCTGCGCTTCGTGGGCGGCGAGGAGATCCGCCGCGTCCTGACCTTCCCCGCCCTGATCCGGGCAATGGAGGCGAGCCATCGCCGCCCCCGGATCGAGATCCACGACGTGCTGATGGGCCCGGAGGCGGCGCACTACTTCGTGCGCTCGGCCGCCGACCACGGCCGCGCCTTCGGCAGCAAGCTGATCGCGAGCTTCCCGGGCAAGCAGCCGGCGGTACAGGCGATCTACGTCCTGTTCGACGGCGCGGACGGTCACCCGCGGGCGATGCTGGACGGCACCGAGATCACGTTCTGGAAGACGGCGGCCGACTCGGCGCTCGGGGCAAGCCTGCTCGCGCCCGGCGATCCGGAGACCTTGACCGTGATCGGGGCCGGCGCGGTGGCCCCGTGGCTGGTGCGCGCGCACCGGTGCGTGCGGCCCTCGATCCGCCGGGTCCTCGCCTGGAACCGCACCCCCGCGCGCGCCCTGGCCCTCGCGGCCGAGCTGCGCGCGGAAGGCGTCGCGGCGGAGGCGACCGCCGACCTGGAAGCGGCGGTGCGACGGGCCCAGGTCGTCACCGCGGCGACGCGGTCGCACGCGCCGCTCATCCAGGGCGCGTGGCTCGCGCCCGGCACCCACCTCGATCTCGTCGGCGGCTACACTCCCGACACCCGCGAGGCCGATGACCTGGCGGCGCGCCGCTCCCGCATCTTCGTGGACCGCCGCGAGTCCGCCTTCGACGGGGTCGGCGACATCCTGCAGCCGATCGCGAGCGGCGCCATCCGGAAGGAGGACGTGCTCGGCGATCTCTACGATCTGATCGGCGGCGGCGTGCCGGGGCGCGTCGGTCCCGACGACATCACCTTGTTCAAGAACGCGGGCGGCGGACACCTGGACCTCATGACCGCGCAGGCGATCATGTCCGCGCTCGACAACGGCCACTGAGCCCGAGGAGACCTCGATGAACGGTGCGGAGAGCCTGGCGCGGACGCTGGTGGCGGGCGGGGTCGACGTGTGCTTCACCAACCCCGGCACCTCCGAGATGCACTTCGTGGCCGCGCTCGACCGGGTCGAGGGCATCCGCTGCGTGCTCGGCCTCTTCGAGGGCGTGGTGACCGGCGCGGCCGACGGCTACTGGCGCATGGCCGACAGGCCGGCCGCGACCCTGCTCCACCTGGGCCCCGGCCTCGGCAACGGCCTCGCGAACCTGCACAACGCGCGCAAGGCCGCCTCCGGCATCGTGAACGTGGTGGGCGAGCACGCGACCTACCACGTCAAGCACGACGCGCCCCTGACCTCGGACATCGAGGGGATCGCGCGCCCGGTGTCGGCGTGGGTGCGCACCTCGTCGAGCGCGCGGACGGTCGCGGCCGACGGCGCCGCCGCCATCCTGGCCGCGCGCACCGCGCCCGGCCAGATCGCCACCCTGATCCTGCCCGCCGACACCGCGTGGAACGAGGCCGACGGGATCGCGTCGGTGCCGCCGGTGCCGGCGCGCGCCGCGGTCGGCGCCGCCGCGATCGAGCGGTGCGCCGCCGCGCTGCGCTCGGGCGAGCCCGCGATGCTCATGCTGACCGGGCTCGCGGTGCGCGAGCGCGGCCTCGCCCTCGCCGGGCGCATCGCCACCGCGACCGGCGCGCGCATCATCGCCCAGGGCTCCAACGCCCGCATCCAGCGCGGCGCCGGGCGCGTGCCGATCGAGCGGCTTCCCTACCCGGTCGACCAGGCCCTGGCGGTGCTGAAGGACGTCCGCCACCTCATCCTGATCGGCGCCAAGGCACCGGTGGCCTTCTTCGCCTACCCGGACAAGCCGAGCGTGCTCACCCCCGACGGCTGCCAGATCCACCAGCTCGCGACGATCGCGGAGGACTCGGTCGGCGCACTCGAGGCGCTCGCGGAGGCGGTGGGGGCGAAGAAGAACGGCGAGGTGGTGCAGCAGCCCTCGCGGCCGGCGCTGCCCACCGGCGCGCTCACCCCCGACACGCTGGCCGCCGCGCTCGGCGCGCTGCTGCCCGAGGGCGCCATCGTCTCCGACGAGTCGGTCACCACCGGCCGCGGATTCTTCAAGGCGACCGCGGGCGCCCCGCCCCACGACTGGATGAACAACATGGGCGGCTCGATCGGCCTCGGCCTGCCGCTCGCCACCGGCGCCGCCGTCGCGTGTCCGGACCGCAAGGTCGTGTGCCTCGAGGGCGACGGCAGCGGCATGTACACGCTGCAGGCGCTGTGGACGCAGGCCCGCGAGGGCCTCGACGTGACCACGGTGGTCTTCGCCAACCGGACCTACGCGATCCTGCGCCACGAGCTCTCCGGGGTGCGCGCCGGCACCCCCGGCCCCAAGGCCGCCGACATGCTGGACATCGGCCGCCCCGACCTCGACTGGGTGGCGCTCGCGCGCGGCATGGGGGTGCCCGCGAGCCGCGCCACCACCGCGGAGGAGTTCAACAAGCAGCTCGCGGCCGGGCTCGCGGCGCCCGGCCCCTACCTCGTGGAGGCGGTGCTATGAAGAAGGAGATCGTGCGCGTCGGCGTCGAGCGGCCCAACCCGAACCTGTCGCTGGCCACCAAGTTCGGCAACCTGGTCTTCGTGGCCGGCCAGACCGGCCGGCACCCCACGACCGGGGAGGTCGGCCGGGACATCCGCGAGCAGACCCGCAACACGCTCGAGCGCATCAAGGTGATCCTGGCCGCCGCCGGTACCTCGCTCGACAACGTGCTGAGCGCGATGACCCACCTGACCCGGGTCCAGGACCTGGCCGCCTACAACGAGGAGTACGCGAAGTATTTTCCGATGGACAAGCCGGCCCGAACCACCGTGACCGTCGCCTCGCTGAACTCGCCCGAGCTCCTGATCGAGATCACGGTCATCGCCTGCATTCCGGACTAATCGCCTACCGCTCGGGGCCGAGGGTCCAGGAGAGCCCCATGCGCCGGCCGACGAGCACGAGCACCGCCACCGCCACCAGCCCGCCGCTCCCGCCCACCAGGCACGCCGCGCGCACGCCCAGGTGCTCGGCCACGGTGCCGACCAGCACCGAGCCGAACGGGGTCATCCCCGCGTTGGCGAGGGCGTAGAGGCCCATCACCCGGCCCCGCAGCGCGTCCGGCGTGGTGAGCTGCAGCGTGGTGTTGCAGCCGGTGGAGAAGAGGATCTGGCAGCAGCCGAGCCCCACGAGCAGGGCCGCGGCGGTGCCGAAGTGCCCCACCAGGCCGAGCGAGGCGGTCCCCGCGCTCAGCACCGTGGCGGAGACGGCGAGGAACCGGAGCGAGGGCCGGCCCCGCCGGAGCAGGGTCAGCCCGACACCCGCCATCACCGCGCCCGCGCCGAGCGAGGACATGAGCAGGCCGAACCCGTGGGCGCCCTCGCCGAGCACGTCCTTCGCCACCAGCGGCACCACCACGTTGAAGTTGAGCACGAGCACGCTGACCGCGACGATCAGCGACAGCGTGAACGCGACCGGCGGGGTTCGCGCCGCGTAGGCGAGCGCGCCCCAGACCCCGGCCCGGATGCCGAGCCGCCCGGCGGGATCCGGATCGCCGGGGGTCCGGGTCGCGAGCAGCGCGCCGAGGACCGCGACGAAGCTGAGCCCGTTCAGGAGGAAGGCCAGGGCCACCCCGAACCGCGCGATCAGCAGGCCCGCGGCCGCGGGCCCCACGATGCGCGCGCCGTTGAAGACCAGCGAGTTGAGCGCGACCGCGTTGGCGAGGTCCCCGCGGCCCACGAGGTCCGTGATGTAGGACTGGCGCGCCGGGATGTCGATGGCGCGCCCGAGGCCGTAGATCGCGGCGAGGACGGCCACGTGCCAGTAGCGCACCTGACCGCTCCAGACCAGCGCGGCCAGCACGAAGGCCTGGCCCATCATCGCGGCCTGGGTCAGGAGGATGATGCGCCGCTTGGGGAAGCGATCGCTGAGGGCGCCGCCCACCGGCGAGAAGAGGAGGATGGGGGTGAACTGCAGCGCGGTGACGAGCCCCAGGTGAAACGGTGACCCGGTGAGCTCCAGCACGAGCCACGCCTGCCCCACGCTCTGCATCCACGTCCCGATCAGGGAGACGAGCTGACCGCTCCAGAAGAGCCTGAAGTCCCGGTGCCGGAGCGCGGCCAGGCGCGCCGGGCGCGGGCTCGCGAACGCGGACACGGACGCTCGGCTCAGCGCGCCGCGGCGCGGCTCGCGGCCAGACGCGCCGCGCGCTCGGAGAGCGCGGGCGTGCCGAGCCGGGCGGCCCAGGCCGCGAAGTCCGCCCGCGGCCCCGTCCACCGGAGCCCGTCGACGTCGACGCCGATGGGCGCGTCGACGCGCAGGGTGGCGAGGGTACGGAAGAGCCGGGCGCGCTCGCGCTGCTCGACGAGCGTCGCGGCCAGCCGCGCAGCGCCGCGCACCGGCACGTCCCAGTCGACGGCCGATTCCGGGATCCGCTCGAGGTGCTCGTAGCGCGCCAGGACCGCCGCGGCGGACGCGGCGCCCCAGCCGGGCAGCCCGGGGTAGCCGTCGGCGGCGTCCCCCACCAGCGCGAGCCAGTCGGGGATCGAGGCGGGCGGGACCCCGAACTTCTTCAGCACCGAGGCCTCGTTCCGCACCTCGC
>DATFAJ010000257.1:0-7161 GCA_035254745.1 Candidatus Methylomirabilota bacterium
CCACGCGGCTCGCCACCCGACGGGCGAAGCCCATCTCGTGGGTCACCACCATCATGGTCATGCCCTCCTTGGCCAGATCGGTCATGACGTCCAGCACCTCGTTGATCATCTCGGGGTCGAGCGCCGAAGTGGGCTCGTCGAACAGCATGATGCGCGGCTGCATGGCGAGCGCGCGGGCGATGGCGACCCGCTGCTGCTGGCCACCCGAGAGGTTCGCCGGGTAGTAGTCGGCCCGGTCCGGGATGCGCACCCGCTCGAGCAGGGTGCGCGCGATCTTCTCCGCCTCCGCGACCCCCAGCCCCTTCACCTTCCGGGGCGCCAGCATGATGTTCTGGAGCACCGTCATGTGAGGGAAGAGGTTGAAGGACTGGAAGACCATCCCCACCTCGGTGCGGAGTTTGACCAGGTTGACCTCGTCGCCGGTGATGCTCTGGCCGTGGACCGAGATCGCGCCCTGCTGGACCGGCTCCAGGCGGTTCACGCAGCGGATCAGCGTGCTCTTGCCCGAGCCCGAGGGCCCGCACACCACGATGACCTCGCCCGCGTCCACCTGGAGGTCGACGTCGGTCAGGACGTGGTGCTCGCCGAACCACTTGTTGACGCCCTTGAACTCGATGGCGACCGCCATGGCCTACTCGATCACCACGAGCACGTCGCCGGGGTTGACGGTCTGGCCGGCCTGGGCACGGATCTCCTTCACCGTGCCCGTCACCGCCGCCCTGAACTCGTTCTCCATCTTCATCGCCTCCAGGACGATCAGGCCGTCGCCGGGCACCACCGCCTGCCCGACCGTGACCTCGACCACCGTGACCTTGCCCGGCATCGGCGCCTTGAGCACCTGGCCGCGCTCGCCGCCGGTGGCCCCGCGGGTCCGGATGAGATAGCGCGACTCCTCCTCGACCCGGATCGTGTAGCGCTCGCCGTCCACGTCCACCGCGTAGCCCGCGTCCTGCTCGGTCACGTCGGCCACGTGGGAGGCGCCGTCGAGCAAGATGGACCAGATACCCTCCACGGTCTGCCGGGCGTCGACCTCGATCGTCGCGCCCTCGATCGTGATCGTGTAGCGGCCCGCCTCGCCGGTCACCTCGATCGGGACGACCGTGCCGCCGTGCTGGGCCTCGAACTTCACCGCTCCCTCCAGCCCGGCCGCAGCGCCTGCCGCCAGCCGCTCGACGCGGGCGGCGTCGGCAGCGGCGCCTGGCGGCCCGCGCGGTCGTAGGCGGTGAGCGCGGCCGCGATCAGCGCCACCTTCCGGTGCCGGCCGGCGCCCTCCGGTCGGTCCGAGGCGAGCAGGCGCTCCATGAAGGCGGTGGAGAGGCGGCCGGCCGCGAAGTCCGGGTGTGCGACGATGCGCTGGAGGATCGGGATCGTGGTCTGCACGCCGACCACCTGGTACTCGGCGAGCGCGCGTCGCATGCGCGCGATGGCCGCGTCGCGGTCCGGCCCCCACACGATCAGCTTGGCCATCAGCGTGTCGTAGAAGCGCGGGATCGTGCAGCCCGCGTAGACCCCGGTGTCGTCGCGCACCCACGGCCCGCCCGGGGCGCGCAGCCCCGAGATCCGCCCGGGCGACGGGATGAACGAGGCAAACGGATCCTCCGCGTTGATGCGGCACTCGATGGCCCAGCCGTTCGCGGCGACGTCGTCCTGGGTGAAGCCGAGCTTGTCGCCCGCCGCGATGCGGAGCTGGTCTTTCACGAGGTCGCGCCCGGTGGTGAGCTCGGTGACCGGGTGCTCCACCTGCAGGCGCGTGTTCATCTCGAGGAAGTAGAAGCCCCGGTCGCGGTCGACCAGGAACTCGACGGTGCCCGCGTTGACGTAGCCCACCGCGGCGGCCACCCGGCACGCGGCCTCGCCCATGCGCCGGCGCAGCTCCGGCGTGACGAAGGGCGACGGGCTCTCCTCGACCAGCTTCTGGTGGCGCCGCTGGATCGAGCACTCGCGCTCGCCCAGGTGCACCACGCCGCCGTGGGCGTCGGCCAGGATCTGGATCTCGATGTGGCGCGGCTCCTCGACGTAGCGCTCGATGTAGACCGCGGCGTCCCCGAAGGCCGCTCCCGCCTCGGCCCGCGCGGCGCGCAGCGCGGAGGCGAGCTCGCCCGGCGCGCGCACCAGGCGCATGCCCTTGCCGCCCCCGCCCATCGCCGCCTTGAGCATGACCGGGTAGCCCACCTGGCCGGCCACCCGCGCCGCCTCCGCGTCGTCGCTCACCGGCTCTTCGGTGCCCGGCACCACCGGCACGCCCATCTGGATCGCCACCCGGCGCGCCGCCATCTTGTCGCCCATCGCGCGAATGGCCGCGGGCGGCGGCCCGATGAACGTGAGCCCGGCCGCCTGGCAGGCGGCGGCGAAGGCCGCGTTCTCGGCGAGGAAGCCGTAGCCCGGATGCACCGCCTCGGCGTCGGTGGCGCGGGCGGCCGCGATCAGGCGGTCGATGACCAGGTAGCTCTCGGTGGCGGGCGCGGGCCCGATGGGCACCGCCTCGTCGGCCGCGAGGACGTGGAGCGACTCCCGGTCGGCCTCGGAGAACACCGCGACGGTGGCGATACCCAGCTCGCGGCAGGCTCGCATGACCCGGACCGCGATCTCGCCCCGATTGGCGATGAGGACCTTCTTGAAGGGGGCACTCACGACGCCCGGATCATAGCAGGAGTGCCGCCCGAGGAGCAACGCTCAAACCCGCGCCCCGCCTACCCAAACCACCCCTCATCCTACCCAGGGTGAGGGGTGGTCTACGGCCCGAGCGCCCGCACCGCCTCCTCCACGAAGGAGGTGTCGACCACGGCCTTGAGCGGCAGCGTCTTCTTCATGAAGCCGTTGGCCGTCCACCAGCTCATCTGCCGCTCGATGTCGGGGACCAGCAGCCGCCCGTTCCGGTCCTGGAACGGGAACCCGAGCTTGATGATCTCCGGCCGGGCCCCGGTGTACTTCGCGGTGATCTCGACGACCTCGTCGTAGTTGGCTCCGTGCACCGCGTGGCCGTCCTTCTGGACCAGCGCGGCATCGAAGTAGTAGCGCGAGGCCTTCACGTAGCCCTTCATGAACGCCACCGCGCGCGCCCGGTCGGCGGCGAGCTTGTCCGAGTAGAAGACGGTGGCGATCTGCCAGGGATAGAGGTCTCCCGCCCACGCCAGGATCTTGCCGAAGCCCTGCGCCTCCGCCGCGCCGGGGAAAGGCTGCGGCACCAGGATCGCGTCCACCTGCTTGCCCTTGAGCGCCTCGACGGTGGCCGGCATGGCCTGGAGCGGGACGATCTTGACGTCCGACAGGCGGAGCCCCTCCTTCTCCAGGATGTTGCCGATGTGGTAGTGGAACGTGGAGCCGAGCTGGGTGACGCCGATGCGCTTGCCCTTGAGGTCCTTGATCGAGCGCAGCCCGCCGTCCCACGCCTCCTTCTGCACCACGATGGCCACCAGCGGGTACCCCGGCCACTCCCGGCCCTTGTCGGCCACGATCCAGAGCTTCTCGCCGCCCAGCACGATGTTGTAGAGCGCCGCCGTGAGGCCGGTGGCCCCCACGTCGAGCTGCCCCGCCGCGAGCGCGGTGGCGATGGGCGCGGCGGCCTGGAAGTAGACCAGCTCCGGCTCCACGCCGAACTCCTTGAAGAACCCCTTCTCCACGCCCACGAAGATCGGGGCCGAGGAGGTGAGCTTGAGCACGCCCACCTTCACTCCGGCCGGCTTGGGCTGGGCGCCGGCGGAGGACGCCACGACGAGGCCGGCGGCAATCGCCAGGGCCAGCAGGGCAAGTCCACGGAGACGGATCGGCGACATGCGCAGGGTCCTCCTGTCGATCAGGTGTGCCGCCAGCGGATCACCGCCCGCTCGAGCGCGCCGATGGCCCAGTACGAGACCACCCCGAGCAGCGAGAGCACGACGATGCCCACCATCAGCCGGGTGGTCTCCATCAGGTTGCCGGATTGCAGGATCAGGAAGCCGATGCCGGCGTCGGCGGCGATCTGCTCGGCCGCCACCAGCAGCAGCAGCGCGGTGCCCGCCCCCAGCTTGAGGCCCGCGAAGACCATCGGCAGGGCCGAGGGTAGCACCACCTTCCGGATGACGCTCCAGCGCCCCGCGCCGAAGGACACCGCGGCGCGGATCAGCAGCGGGTCGGCCTGGCGGACGCCCGCGTAGGTGTTGATCGCCATCGGGAAGAACACGCCGAGCGCCACCACCGCGACCTTGGAGGCCTCGCCGATGCCGAGCCAGAGGATGAGCAGCGGCAGCAGGGCGATCTTGGGGATCGGAAAGGTCGCGGCGATGACCGGCTGCACCACCGCGTCGGCCAGCGCGAAGAAGCCCACCGCCACGCCCACGCCGACGCCGGCCACCGCCCCGATCCCGAAGCCCCAGGCCAGGCGCTCGAGGCTCCGCGCCAGATGGACCAGGAGCTGACCCGAGCGCGCCATGTCGAGCCCCTCCGCCAGCACGCCGGACGGCGCGGGCAGGAAGAGCGAGGAGACCCAGCCGGTGCGTGTCACCAGCTCCCACAGCCCCACCAGCCCCAGCAGCGCGAGCACCCGCACCGTCCGGTAGTCCGGGCGGCGCAGGAACGCGGTGCGATCGGCGACGACCAGGCGCTCGATCGCCATCAGCCCTCGCGCTCCGTCACCGTCTGGTCGTCGAGCAGCGCGGCCTGGGCCTGCGACTTGATCAGCCCCCATATACGGTCCGCGGTCTGCACGAAGACCGGATCGCCCTGCTGGCTCTCCCGCCGCGGGCGCGGGAGCGCGATCGGCACCGTGTCCAGCACCTCGCCCGGACGGCGCGACAGCACGATCACCCGGTCGGCCATGAACACCGCCTCCTGGATGTTGTGCGTGACGTAGAGGATCGTCTGCCGCGTGCGCTCCCAGATGCCGAGCAGCTCGTCCATCATCAGGGTGCGGGTCTGCGCGTCGAGAGCCGAGAAGGGCTCGTCCAGGAGCAGCACCGCCGGCTCCACCGCCAGGGCCCGCGCGATGCCGACCCGCTGGCGCATGCCGCCGGAGAGCTGGTGCGGGTACTTGCCCTCGAACCCGGCGAGCCCGGTCATGTCGAGGTAGCGCCGCGCCCGCTCCGCGCGCTCGGACCCCGAGACGCCCAGCTCCTCGAGACCGAACTCCACGTTGGCCCGCACGGTGCGCCACGGGAACAGCGCGAACTCCTGGAACACGGTCGCGGTGACCGGCGCGCGGCCCGGGCGCGGCTCGCCCTCGAAGTAGACGCGGCCGGCGCTCGGGGGCAAGAGGCCCGCGATGATGCCGAGCAGGGTGGACTTGCCGCAGCCCGAGGGGCCCAGCAGGGCCACGAACTCCCGCGTCTCCACCGCGAAGTCGACCTGGCGGAGGGCGACCACGTCGCGTCCCTGCCGGTCGTGGTAGGTCTTGCCGAGGCGCTCGACGACGACCCGCATCTCACCGCTGCCGGAGCGCGAACCGCTGGATCTTGCCGGTCGCGGTCTTCGGCAGCTCGGGCACGAAGTCGATCCAGCGGGGCGACTTGTAGCCGCCCAGGCGCTTGCGCACGCCTTCCCGCAGCTCGGCGGCGAGAGCGTCCGACCCGGTCGTCCCTTCGCGAAGCACGCAGAACGCGTGGGGCTTGGTGAGGCCGTCGGCGTCGCCGCGGCCGACGACCGCGACCTCCGCGATCGACGGGTGCTCCCCCAGCGCCGCCTCCACCTCCGCCGGCGCCACCCACATGCCGCCGACCTTCAGCATGTCGTCGGTGCGTCCGCAGAAGAAGAAGTAGCCGTCGGTGTCCTGGTAGAACATGTCGCCGGTGCGCAGCCACTCGCCCTGCATCGTCGCCCGCGTGCGCTCGTGACGGTTCCAGTAGCCGGGCGAGGTCGAGTCGCCCTTGATCAGGAGCTGGCCCACCATCCCGGGAGCCACCGGCCGGCCCTGGTCGTCCACCAGCCGCGCCTCGAAGCCGGGGATCACCTGCCCGCTCGAGCCGGCGCGCGCCGCGCCCGGCCGGTTCGCGATGAAGTCGTGCAGCGCCTCGGTCGAGCCCACCACGTCCAGCAGCTCGAGGCCGAAGCGGGCCTGCCAGGCGTGGAAGAGCGCGGCGGGCAGCACCTCGCCCGAGGAGACGCAGAGGCGGAGCGACGAGCAGTCGAAGCGCCGCTCCGCGTCGGCCACCTGGAGCAGCCGCCGGTACACGGTGGCGACCGCGAAGAGCACGGTGGGCCGCTCGGCCTGGATCAGCTCAAGGACGCGCTCGGCCTCGAAGCGCTCCGGCACCAGGACCGACGCCGCGCCCACCAGCGCCGGGAAGTAGAGCGAGTTGCCCAGACCGAACGCGAAGTGGAGCTTGGAGGCGGAGAAGATCACGTCGTCGGGCCCGATGCCGAAGGTCCGCCGCCCCACCAGCTCGGCCGCGTACACCAGATCGTGATGGAGGTGCACCGCCGCCTTCGGCCGTCCGGTCGAGCCCGAGGTGTAGAGCCAGAGCGCCACGTCGTCGCGGCTCGTCTCGGCCGGGGCCAGCTCGGGTGAGGCCCGCTCGAGGAGCCGCTCGTACTCGAGCGCGCCGCGCCGGCGCCCGCCGGCCACGATCACGGTCTGGAGCGCCGGGCAGCGCGTCCGGACCTTGAGGATCTCGGCCGCCGCGGCCTCGGAGGCGATCACCGCGCGGGCCCGGCTGTCCTGCAGCACGAACGCGAGCTCGTCGGCGGGGAGCGCGTCGCTCACCGGCACCGGCACCGCGCCGATCTTCATCGCGCCCCAGAACGCCTCCGCGAACTCGGGCCGGTCCGGCAGCGCCAGGAGCACGCGCTGCTCCATCTGCACGTCGCGGGCGAGGAGCGCGTTGCCGAGCCGGTTGGCGCGCAGCGCGATCTCCGCGTGGGAGATGCCGCGGCCGCGGAAGCGGAAGGCGGTGCGCGCGCCCCGGCCCTCGGCGAGGTGGCGATCCAGGAAGTACGTGGCGGCGTTGAAGCGCTCGGGGACGTCGATGGCCGCCGTCATGCGGCCGATTCTAGCAGCAAACCGAGGTAGAGCCCCCGGGGTGGCGACGGGACGGCGGTCAGGCGAGCAGACGCATCTCGATCCGCCGCTTGCGGGGCCCCTCGAACTCCAGCAGCACCACGCGCTGGAACTCGCCCAGGGCCAGCTTGCCGTCCTGCACCGGCACGTGAACGCTCGGGCCGACGAGGGCGCTGAGGAAGTGCGCCGCCACG
>DATFAJ010000258.1:0-2998 GCA_035254745.1 Candidatus Methylomirabilota bacterium
GACAGCCACGCTGATCGTCCCGGTCCGCCACGCTGACACCGGGGAAGAGCATTCTGTGCGGCTTCCGCTGGGCAAGGTGGAGTGAATAGTCTGAGTCGGCGCCGACGGCCGCAGCCGCGCCCGATCTAGGTGTGAAGTCTCAACAGGTTGTCCCCGGAGAGCAGACGGCTGATGGGGGGCCGACCGTCGAGACTGGTGTGGGGGCGGTGCCAGTTGTAGTAGTGCAGCCAGAGGGGCAGGACGCGCTGTCGGCGGTGCGACGAGCCGTATGGTCGGACGTAGGCCCACTCGCGCAGGAGAGTTTGGATCAGCCGCTCCGCCTTGCCGTTCGTGCGCGGGGTGTAGGGCCGGGTGCGCACATGGCGCAGCCCGCGGCGGGCACACAGGGCGGTGAAGGCGTGCCCGCGGTAGGCGAAGGCGTTGTCGGTCATCACGCGCTGCACGCGAATGCCCTGCCGGCGATACCAGCCCAGGGCGCGCCAGAGGAACGCGGTCACCGTGCTCCCCCGTTCATCCGGCAAGACTTCGGCGTAGGCCACGCGCGAGGCATCATCGACGGCCACATGCACGTACTCCCACCCGATCCCGCGCACGCGGGCGGTCCGGTCGCCCGTGATCCGATGGCCGACCTGGCCGATCCGTCCCAACTTCTTGACGTCGAGGTGCAGCAGCTCGCCGGGCTGGGCGCGCTCGTACCGCTGCACCGGCCCGACCGGCTCGAGCGCCCGCAGCCGGGCCAAGCCCTGCCGGGTCAGGAGCCGGGCGACTGTCGAGCGGCCCAGCCGCAGCCGCGCGGCGATCTCCGCCCCCGTCCATCGTTGCCGGCGCAGCCGTTCCACCTGCTCGACCAGGACGGCCGGGGTGGCGGTCGGCACACGCCGTGGTCGCGACGACCGATCGGCGAGCCCCGCGCCGGCCTGGGCCCGCGCCAGCCACTTCCGGACGGTCTTGGGGCAGATCCCGACGGCTTCGGCCACGGCGCGGACGCTCTCGTGAAGCTCGGTCACCCGTTCGACGATTGCCGCTCGACTGTGCGGCGTGGTCCGGGCATTCTTGTGAATGTCCATCCGGGCCTCCTTCTCTGCGGGGATGGTCGCCTCGCAACCACCACCGTCGCAGAGATGGCCCGGGTGGACAACCTCCTGGGACTTCACACCTAGAGCGGCAGCTGTCCCTGCCCGCCGGGGGACGCGGGCACCGCGTGGCCCAGGTGCGCGTAGGCCGCCGGCGTGGCCTTGCGCCCGCTCGGGCTCCGCACCACATAGCCGATCTTGAGCAGGAAGGGCTCCACCACCTCCGCGAGCGTCTCCGCCTCGTCGTTGATGGTGGCCGCGATCGCCTCGAGCCCGACCGGGCCGCCCTTGTACTGCTCGATGATCGCGGTGAGGAATCGACGGTCGAGCCGGTCGAGGCCGACCTCGTCGACGCCCTCCTGGTCCAGCGCGCGCCCGGCCACCTCGGGGTTGACCACGCCGTCGGCCTTCACCTGCGCGTAGTCGCGCACCCGGCGAAGGAGCCGGTTGGCGATGCGCGGGGTACCGCGCGCCCGCCGCGCGATCGCCTCCGCGCCGCCCGGGGCGACCTCCATCCCCAGGATCGAGGCGGAGCGGCGGATGATCGCGGCGAGCTCCTCCTCGGAGTAGAAATCGAGGTGGTGGAAGATCCCGAAGCGCTCCCGGAGCGGCGAGGAGAGCATGCCGGGCCGCGTCGTCGCCCCCACCATCGTGAACGGCTTGAGGGGGATGCGCATGGTGCGCGCGTTGAGCCCCTTGTCCATCACGAAGTTGATCGAGAAGTCCTCCATCGCGGGGTAGAGCAGCTCCTCGACCACCCGGGGCAGTCGGTGGATCTCGTCGATGAACAGCACGTCGCGCTCGGCCAGGTTGGTGAGGATGCCCATCAGGTCGGCGCCCCGCTCGAGCGAGGGGCCCGCGGTCGTGACGATCGAGGCGCCCATCTCGTTCGCCATGATGGTGGCGAGCGTGGTCTTGCCGAGGCCGGGCGGGCCGGAGAGCAGCACATGGTCGAGCGGCTCGGCCCGCTGCCGCGCCGCCTCCACCGACACCCGCAGGCTCTCCACCGCCGCGCGCTGGCCCACGTACTCCTCCAGGCGCTGCGGCCGCAGCTGCCGCTCGACCTGGGTCTCGTCGGGCAGCGCCACCCGGCTCATCACGCGGGCCTCGTCGGTCACGGGCGCGCCCCTCCGCGGTAGATCTCGTCGAACAGCTCCTCGGGCGTGGTCACCCCCGGCCGGCGGCTGAGCGCGGCGCTGATGAGCTGGGCCGCCTCGCTCGGGCGGTGGCCGAGCTGCTTGACCAGGATCTCGAAGACCATGCCGCGCAGGCCCTCCTCGTCCGGGGCGGCCGCCGCGGCGGGCTCGGGGGCGGCCGCCTCCGGCCGGGCCAGGGCGAACTTCGCCACCTTGGCCTGCAGCTGGGCGACGATGTTCTTGGCCTTCTGCGGCCCGATGCCGGGCAGTCGCCGGAGGTAGCCCTCGTCCTGGCGCGCGATGGCCGCCGCGATCTCCCCCACCGGCGCGGCCAGCGAGCGCGCCGCCACCAGGGGGCCGACGTCCTTGACCGTGATCAGCTTCTCGAAGAACTCACGGTCGAGCTCCGAGGTGAAGCCGATCAGCACCGGGCGTGGCTGGTTCTGGGTGGCGTGGTAGTGGATCGCGAGCGCCACCTCGTCGGCCGCGTCGCCCTCGCCGGCCTTGGCGTGCACCAGCTCCTGCTGGGTCACCGGCGGCACGAAGACCTCGTAGCCGACGCCGGCCGCCTCCACCACGATGCGGTCCTCGAGCTTCCGCCGCAGCCGCCCCCGGAGCGACGCGATCATTGGTATGCGGGGGCCCCGAAATAGCCCCCGCACTCCCCCACTCGGCTACGGGTCATGGGCGGCATCGCGGGGCGGCTCGAACTACCCCCGCACTCCCCCGCCAATCTGGGGCTTGCGGGAGAGGTCATCGGGCCGCCCGGACCATCGGGATCGCGGTTCG
>DATFAJ010000259.1:0-2933 GCA_035254745.1 Candidatus Methylomirabilota bacterium
GCCCCGAAGATCGGGGCGCCGTGCCCCGGGATCAGGAGCGTGGCCTCGCGCGTGGCCATCGTGCGCAGGGCGGCGGCCCACTCCGCCGCGAACCGCTGGGCCTTCTGCGGGTTGCCCGCGTTGGGCGCCACCCAGAGGAAGAGGTCGCCCGTCCACAGGGCGCGCCGCTCCGGCCACCAGATCCACGTGTGGTCGTCGGTCTCGCCGCGCGCGTGCTGGAGCTGCAGGGCGACGCCGTCGGCCTCGAAGGGCAGGGCGCGCTCGTAGGTCGTGTCCGGGTAGACGAACTCGGTGGGCCACGCCGGCGCGCTCGAGAACTGGCGCATGTTGATCAGGCGGTTGTAGCCCGCGGTCGCGCGATAGCGGTCGAAGCGCGCCGCGACGTCCCGATGCGCCACGATCCGGGGGCGCGGCCAGCCCTGCCGGGCGGCCTCGGCCAGGAAGGGCGGTAGGCCGAAGGCGTGATCGGCGTGCCCGTGCGTGTAGATCGCGGCCCGCACCGGCGCCGGGTCGATGGCGCGGACGGCGGCGAAGGTCCGGTCGCGCGCGGCCTGGCTCGCGGTGTCGATCAGCACCAGGCCGTCGCCCGCGCGCAGCACGGTGACGTTGGCGAAGGCGTGCAGGAAGAAGACGCCGGGTGCGATCTCCTCGGTTGCCCCGGTCGGCTTCCAGAGCGTGTAAGGCTCGATGGCGCCCGACCAGCTCTGCTCGGCCATCTCGCGGATCCGGCCCATGCCCGACCCTAGCGCAGCCCGACCCGCGCGTCACGCCAGATGTTGCGGCAGCGCGTCTCGGTGACGAGGCAGGCGGAGAGGAAGGCGCCGAGCGCCAGCGCCAGGCAGAGGGCGAAGGCGGCGCGGTAGGCGTCGGCGGAGTAGACGCGCACGCCCCCGGCGAGCGTGCCGTCCCAGAGGTGGTCGAGCACCACGCCGGTCAGCCACTGGGTGAGGCCGAAGAAGATGAACGCGGGGAAGTTGTGGAAGCCCAGCGCGACGCCCACGTAGCGGGGGTCGTTCACCTCCCGGATGCACGCGAAGACCAGCACCACCACGCTGGCGCTGAGGCCGATGAGAAAGCACACCGGGGCGAGCCAGACCGCCGCGACCGGCGTGGCGGGCAGGGTCAGCGGTAGCCAGGCGACCACGTTGAGCGCGCTGACCGCGACGAGCGGCAGCCGGCGCCGCTCCAGCACGCGATCGGAGAGCCAGCCGATCAGGGGCGCGCCCACCAGCAGGCCAACCGCCGCGAGCGCGACCAGGTTGGCGGCCTGCACGCGGGGCAGGCCGTGGACCTGCGTGATGTACGGCACGCCCCAGAGCCCGATGAAGGCCGCGAAGCCCCCGTAGATGCCGCCCGACGTGAGGCCCGCGGTCCACGAGCGGCGGTTCGCGATCACGTTGGGGATGCCCGCGATGACCTCGCGCAGCCCCGGCGCGGGCGGGCGGGCGGCGGCGCCAACCACGCCCCGCGGGGCCTCGTGCGCCTCCGGACGGTCGCGCACGAGCACGAAGCACGCGACGGCCAGCAGCGCGGTCGCCCCGCCGATGGCCACGAAGGCGTGCCGCCAGCCGACCTGCTCCACCAGCAGCGCCATCGGGGTGGTGCCCGCGAGGGCCCCGAGCGAGCCCACGCTCTGCGCGGCGCCGGCCACGGTGGCGAACTCGTCGGTTCGGAACCACTCCGCGGCCAGCCGGAGCGAGGCGATCAGCATCACCGAGGCGCCCAGGCCCACCAGCAGGCGCCCCGCGAAGGCCACGCCGAAACCGGGGGCCAGGCCGAACAGGATGGCGCCGCCGCCCATGGCGAGCCCACCCAGGGTCAGCGTGCCGCGCGGCCCGAGGACGTCGGCCAGGCTGCCGCCCGGCAGCGCCATCGCCGCGAAGCAGTAGGGATAGACGGCGGAGAGCGTGCCGAGCGCGGCGGCGGAGACCGCGAAGGCGGCCATGAGGTCGCCCGCCACCACCACCGGTGCGACCCGTTGGAAGTAGGAGATGAAGTAGAGGAGGGCCGGCACGAGCAGGATCGTCCAGCGCGCCCGCCGCACTAGATGGCCTTGCGCTTCCGCCACTCCTCGATCTGGGCCCGGTGCTCCTGGTAGTGATGCCGGCTGTTGAAGTCCACGATCTTGTGCGCGGTCTTGCCGGGGACGTAGCGCTCCTCCGGCACGCCGGCGGCGGCCAGCAGGAAGGCCGCGTGCGAGGCGTCGAGCTCCTTCAGGATGTCGGCGGTGGCGGCCCCCTTGCGGGCGTCCGCGAAGCGGGCGTTCCAGGCGTCCACGTCGTCGTAGGAGACGCCCTCCGGGATCGGGCGCTCCCCTTTCTGCATGCGCTGCAGCGCCGGGGCCATCTCGCGGTGCCAGCCCGAGATGTGGGCGACGATGTCGCGCGCGCTCCACGTGCCGAGCCACACCTCGCGCATCTGCGCCTCGCCGAGCCCGGCCAGGGCGCGCTTGAAGGCCACGAACTCGGTCTCGGCTCCACTCAGCAGCGTCGTCTTCTCCGACATGGCCGCCTCCGATGGGGTCAGGTCTTACATTCCGACATTTTCACGCCAGCCGGTAAGGCCACTCGCGGGAGAAATGTCGGAATGTAAGACCTGACCCCGCTAGGCCCCGCGGGGTGGGATGCGCTTGTAGAAGAGCAGCTCCCGGACGCCCTGGGGCAGGTTGTCGATGTGGCCGCTCGGGGTGAAGCCGAGCGCGGTGTGCATGCGGATCGACGCGACGTTGGTCTCCTCGGTGGAGGAGAACAGGCGCGGGGTCGGCGAGACCACCTCGACCGACTTGAAGAACTCCCGGGCGATGCTCTTGCGCCGGAAGTCCTCGCGCACCACGACGAGGCTCACGAAGGTGCACTGGAACCAGTCCAGCCGGTAGGCGATGAAGCCCACCACCTCGCCTTCCGCCTCGGCGACGATCAGGTGGTGCCGCTCCA
>DATFAJ010000260.1:0-3536 GCA_035254745.1 Candidatus Methylomirabilota bacterium
CATGAGGCCCCACCAGAGCAGCACGTACGCGAGCGCGTAGGCCAGCGAGGCGTCGACGGGCGGCAGCCACGGCGCGAAGAGGTGGTCGAAGAGCCACGCCTGCAGCCGCGGGCCGTCCGGGCCGACCCGGATCAGTATCAGCAGCCGCGCCATGAAGCTCGACAGGAAGAAGAGCGGCAGCGCGGTCAGGCCCAGCACCACGAACGGCCTGGCCCACCCGCGCCAGCCGCGCACCTCGATGCTCCAGTAGCACGCGGCGAGCGCGAGCGCGGCGAGGCCCGACATGAACAGCGCGTACGAGCTGGTCCACAGCGACTTGTTGATCGGAAACGTGAGCCCCCAGAGCCAGCCCGCGCCCGTCGCGGCGAGCCCGCCGATCGCGAGCCCGGCGACCACGCGGCGACCGGGCCGGTCGCTGCGGATCCAGTGGCCGGCCAGCACCCCGAGCAGCGTGGTGGCGACGGCCGGCAGCGTGCTCAGCACGCCCTCGGGATCGTAGAACCGGGAGACCTGCCAGATGTGCGGCCCCAGCACCAGCCGGTCGACGTAGCCCGCGAGGTTGCCGGCGGGGCTCAGGTCTCCGGCCGCCCCGCCCGGCGGCGCCACGCACGTCATCAGCAGCCAGTAGCCGAGGAGCAGCGCGGCCGTCACCCCGGCCTGGAGGCGCCAGCCCGCCGCTCCCCCGGTGAGGACGACCAGCAGGGCGGCCAGCAGGTAGCAGACCGCGATCCGCTGCAGCACGCCCGGGATGCGCAGCGTCGCGAGGTGGAAGAACGGCAGCGCGTGCAGCAGGAGCCCGAGCGCGAAGATCGTCGCCGAGCGCCGCAACACGCGGCCCACGAGGCCGCGACCGCCGTGCTCGAGCCGCGTCCCGAGCGCCAGGGGGATCGACACCCCGACGATGAAGAGGAAGAACGGGAAGATCGTGTCGGTGGGGGTGAAGCCGTCCCACTCGGCGTGCCGGAGCGGCCAGTAGACGTGGCGCCACGAGCCGGGATTGTTGACCAGGACCATCGCGGCCACCGTGAGGCCGCGGAGGACGTCGACCGAGACGAGGCGCGGAGCCGGGCCGGGCGGTGCCCTCACAGGATCGATCGCCCGCCGTCCACCATGAGGGTGGCGCCGGTGACGAACGACGACTCGTCGGAGGCCAGGAACAGGATCGGCTGCGCGACCTCGCGGGGCTCGGCCCAGCGGCCGAAGAGGTTGTCGCCGGCGCGCTGGCCGCGCAGCTCGGTCTCCGAGACGCCGCGGTCCGCCGCGCGACGGATGTGGTACGGGGTGATGGTCCCGCCCGGGCACACCGCGTTCACGCGGATCCGGTGGGGCGCCTCCTCGACCGCGAGCGCCCGCGTGAAGCCGAGCACCGCGGCCTTGGTGGTGTCGTACTGACCCATGCCGGTCCGGCCCATGAGGCCATACACCGAGGACACGTTGACGATGGTGCCGCGCCCGCTCGCCCGCAGCCCGGGCAGCGCCGCCTTGCAGCAGTGCGCGGTGCCGAGGACGTTGACGCCGATGATGCGCTCCCAGTCCGCCGCGTCCGCCTCCGCGAGCGGCGCGTACACCCGCACCCCGGCCACGTTCACCAGGGTGTGGAGCGGGCCCAGGTGCGTCGCGGCCTCCTCGACGAGGCGCCGGGCCTCCGCCTCGCGCGTGACGTCGCCGACGAGCGGCAGGAGCCGCGCGCCCGGCACCGCGCCCCGGATCCCCTCGGCCGCCCGGGCGACGGCCTCCCCGTCGGCGTCGAGGAGCGCCACCGCGGCACCCTCCTCCGCGAAGAGCCGGCCGGTGGCCTCGCCGATGCCGCCACCGCCGCCCGTGACGAGCGCGACGCGGCCGGCCATGCGCCCGGGCATGCGCCCGCTCAGGCGAGCGTCAGCTGATCCCCCGCCCGCACCAGCACCCGCCCCCGGGCGCCGTCCACCCAGCTCTCGCCCGGGGCCAGGACGACGGAGGTGGATCGCACCAGGAACGAGCGCGGGTTCGCGCCGGGGGCGGGCGTGCCGTGCTCGTGCAGCGCGCGCGCCGCGGCCATCATGCGGCGGCGCACCTGGATGATCGCGGTGTCGCTCGAGCCGAGCCGCTCCTGGCTGCGGTCCACGATCTCCCCCTGGCTCTCCTGCACCGCCTGGTCCTGCACTCCGAAGCCCGGGATCCCGCAGTACATCCGGGTGCGATGCACCTCCCAGTCCATGAAGTAGTCGTTCGCGCGGTTGGCCGCGGTCCGCACGTCGCCGTAGGGCTCCGAGGTGGCCGGCGCGTAGTCGCACACGTGCGCCCCCTTGCCCTCGACGTGGAGGGCGATCTCCTCGGGGGTGAGCCTGCGGTCGGGATGCCAGGTCACCATCCAGTTGACCACGTGGGTGTCGTCCATCGGCACCCAGATGTGCGACTGCACGACGCGCTCGTCGAGATCGGTGGGCGGCATCGTGTAGAACGGGAGCAGGAACTGGGTGATGCGCCAGTACCAGCGCCCGTCCGGATTGGCGCGGCGGGCCCCGATCAGCACCCCGTAGTCGGTGTCGAGCACCTCGAAGCGCGGCGCGCGATCGCCGGTCGAGACCGCGGCCCCCACCCCGAAGCTCACCCGGTCCATGTCCAGGGTGACCTCGCGGTCGCGGTGGTCGATCGGCGCGTGCAGGAACGAGATGTGGCTCGAGTCGATCCCGCCCTCGAGCGCTTGGAACCAGTTGCAGTCCTGCACCCGCCGCGAGGCGAAGGTGTGGCCCTCGGGGAGCAAGGTCCACTCGAGCTCGGGCAATGGCGGCGGCGTGCTCTCCGGACCCATGTAGGCGAACACCACCCCGCCCGCCTCCACGCACGGGTAGGCGGCCGTCTTCACCTTGGACGCGAAGCTCGACTCCGGCGGCTCGCTCGGCATCTCCTGGCACTGGCCGTCGAGGCCGAACTTCCAGCCGTGGTACGCGCAGCGCATGCCCTCGTCCTCCACGCGCCCGTAGAAGAACGACGCCGAGCGGTGGGGGCAGAACTCGCCGATGAGGCCGGCCCGCCCGCTCCGGCCCCGGAAGACGATCAGGCGCTCGCCCAGGAGCTGCACGCGCTTCACGCGCCCGCCGGGCGTCAGCTCCTTCGACTCCACCACCGGGATCCAGTAGCGGCGAATGAGGTCGCCCATCGGCGTGCCCGGTCCGGTCCGGGTCAGGAGCTCGTTGTCCTCGCGGCTCAGCATGCCTCGATCCTCCTCGGCCTGGTGCGGCGTACCAACGCGCAAAGGTTAGCACGCGACCCCGGGAGGGGCCAGCCTCGGCGGGCGCCTTGACAGCCCGGTGCGGGCCCACGTACGCTCCGCGAGCGATGCCCGCCCCTGCCGTCGCTCTCGCCCTCGACGGGCCGGTGGCCCGGATCACCCTGAACCGGCCCGACGTTCTCAACGCGGGCGACCCGCGCTGGGTCGCCGAGCTGAACGCGGTCGTCGCCACCGTCGCGGCCCGGACCGACCTGCGCGTCGCGGTGATCGGCGGGGCCGGCCGCGCCTTCTGCACCGGCGTCGACCTCAAGGCCCTCGCGGCCGG
>DATFAJ010000261.1:0-10200 GCA_035254745.1 Candidatus Methylomirabilota bacterium
CAAGTGCCTCATCTTCAAGGCCTTCGCGGGGGTGGACGCGTTCCCGCTCGCGCTCGCCACCAAGGACGTGGACGAGATCGTGCGCACCGTGAAGGCGATCTCGCCCATCTTCGGCGGCATCAACCTGGAGGACATCTCGGCGCCCCGCTGCTTCGAGATCGAGGAGCGCCTGCAGCGCGACCTCGATATCCCGGTGTTCCACGACGACCAGCACGGCACCGCGGTGGTCACGCTGGCCGCCCTCCTCAACGCGCTCAAGGTGGTCAACAAGAAGCTCAACGAGGTGAAGATCGTCTTCACCGGAGCGGGAGCGAGCGCGATCGCCACCGCCAAGCTCATGATGCTGGAGGGCGCGCGCAACATCATTGCCTGCGACCGGGCGGGCGCGCTCTATCGGGGCCGGACCGAGAACATGAACCCGATGAAGGCGTGGTTCGCGGAGCACACCAACGCGGAGGGGATCCGCGGCACCGTGCGTGAAGCGATGGTGGGCGCCGACGTCTTCATCGGCCTGAGCGGCCCGGGCGTGATCAAGCCGGACGACCTCGGCGCGATGCACCGCGACGCGATCGTGTTCGCGATGGCCAACCCCACTCCCGAGATCATGCCGGAGGAGGCCGGGAAGTACGTGAAGGTCATGGCCACCGGGCGCTCGGACTACCCGAACCAGATCAACAACTCGTGCGGCTTCCCCGGCTTCTTCAAGGGGCTCTTCGACGTGCGGGCGCGGCGGGTCAACGACGAGATGAAGCTGGCCGCCGCCCACGCGCTCGCCAACATCGTGAGCGACAGCGAGCTCGGCGAGGAGTACATCACACCCTCGATGTTCGACTCGCGCGTGGTGCCCGCGGTCGCCTCCGCGGTGGCCGACGCGGCGGTGCGGACCGGGGTGGCCCGGAGGAAGCGCGGCTAGGCCTCCTCGTCGGCAACAAATCGCTTCGGTCCCGCGAAGCGGCTCCCGTACCATCGGCGCATGAGGAAGGCGCTGGTCGCGGTGGTCGCGGCGCTGGTGGTGCTGGTCGCGGCCCTCTACTTCTTCGTGGCCCGCCCGCTCCTGCGCCCCTCCGAGGTGACCGCGGTGATGGAGCGGGTGCTCGCCACCGACGATCTCCTGCTGATCGCCGCGGTCAACGTGAAGCAGGCGGTCTTCCTCGAGAAATGGTTCCTCGGGGTCCCGCGCGCCACTCCGGTGGTGGACTCGCCGGCGCCCGCGCCCTCGGTGGCGGACCGGACCGTGCTCGATCACCTGCGCGCGGCCGGCGTGGACCCGCGTCACGACGTGGACGGGGCGCTCTACGCCCTGTACCCGACCGACGGCCCCGCGGCGCGCCACGCCGCGGTCCTGGTCGGCCGGTTCAACCCCGCCACCGTCAACGCCTACCTGACCCGCGAGCTCGGCGCGACCCCGCGCCCCGGCCCGGGTCCGGCCTCGTACCAGGTGACCCGGATCGATCCGGCCACCTGCCAGCCCGGTGCGACCTGGCTGGTGACGGTCTCGCGGGAGTGGATCGTGATGGCCGATCCGGTCTCTCATCCCACGCTCCTGGCGCGCGTGGTGAGCCCGCCGGCCGGGAGCCCGGAGCGGCTCGCGTGGTGGCAGGACCTCGCGCGCGCGGACGTGGCGGGCGTGGGCATCCCCGGCCTCGATCGGCTCGAGAGCGGCGCCACCCAGCCGTTCGTGAAGGGCGGCGCCAAGGCGCTGGCCGGCGAGGCCAGCGCGTTCGGACGCCTCTACCTGGGCCTCGGGGTGAAGACGGTGCCGCCGCAGGGCGTCCTGCGCGTCGTGATCGACGCCAAGGACCCCGCGCGCGGGGCGGAGAAGATCCGGGCCTGGGAGCAGACGGTGAGCGCGTCGCGGAGCCGGTGGAAGGACTCCATGCCGAGCGTCGCCACCCTCTACGACAGCCTGCGCGTGCGCACCGACGGCCCGCGCAGCACGATCGAGTTCACCGTCGACCGCACGCTCGCCGCCAACGCCCAGCGCGTGGTCAACGAGGTGCTGACCGCGGCGCTCGGCGGGCTGGGCGTTCGGGTCAACCCGCCGAGCGCGGGACCGCCCGCCGAGCGCATCGATACCGACCCCGTCGCGTTCGTGCCGGCGGTCACCCCGGCCGCGCTGCCCACCTACGATCCGCAGGCCCAGTTCGCGGAGGACGTGGACCAGATCCAGGGCCCGTTCGGCCTGAGGCTCGGCGAGCTGCGCCTCGGGAGCGACGAGGCCACCGGCCTCGAGGTCGTGGTGGAGGGCTTCGCCGGGGAGGTGCCGAACGTCGGCGCGAGCGAGGACCGCGTGCGCCTGTTCGTCGACGGGGTCAAGGGAGCCGACGGCCGGGAGCTGCTGCGGGCGGAGGCGTGCGGTCGCGAGCGGAACAACCAGCCGGCCGACTTCAAGTCGGCGGGCGGCAAGCGCCTCCGTGCCGCCAAGACGGTGCGGCTGATCGCAGGCGCCGATCCGAAGGCCCTGCAGAGCCTGACCGGTCACGTCCAGCTCCGCCTCCCGACGCGAACCGAGGCCGTGACCCTGGCGCACCCGACGTCCGGCGTCACCGCCGACCGGTACGGGGCGGCCTTCACGGTCACCGCGATCGAGGGTGGCCGGGTCTCGTATCAGGTCACGGGTGCCCGCAGCCGCCTGCTCCTGTTCCGCGCGCTGAACGCCAAGGGACAGCCGCTCGCCTCGTCGAGCGCGTTCTCCTCCGACTTCATGTTCGGGGAGGGGGTCTCGGGCGAGCGGCAGTACTCCGGGACGGTCGATCGGCTGGAGGTCGTGTTCGCGGCCGAAGAAGAGACCCTGGAGCTGCCGTTCACGCTGACCGACTTCGCTCCCGCCGGCAAGCCGAGCGGGCTCGCGCTCGATCGAACGCCCGAGTTCCGCCCCTACGGCGTCCAGGCCCTGCGGCGCGAGTTCCCTCGAGCCCGCGGCGCCGGCCCGCTCGACCCCTTCGAGCTCTCGCTCGACCGGGTGCAATCGTTCTTCGTCATGCGATTCGATCTCACCCTGCGGAGCCCGGCGGTCCCGAACTTCGAGGGCGGCTTCTCGACCGGGCGTCTTCGCCTCACCCGCGTCGAGCTCAACGACGGCAGCGTGCTCACCCCGCCCGCGGCGGACGCGACGAACCCGGCGCTGGCGCGGTCGCGGTGGGAGAGCGGGGTCCGCTTCACCGGCGCGCCGAAGGACGGGCGTCTCTCGACCTCGCTGAGCCTCTACGTCGAGACCAAGGCCAAGCCCGAGGATCTGAAATCGGTGCAGGGTACGCTCACCCTGCAGTATCCGCGGACGCTCGAGACCCTGACCCTCGACGACCTCACGGTCGGACGCCGGGTGCAGCAGGGCGACCTGACCGTGACCGTCGCGGCCCGTGGGCGGAAGAGCGTCACCCTCGCCACGAGCCGGGACGGCGACCGGGTGTACTACGTCCGCCTCCTCGGCGCCGACGGCCGGGCGCTGGCCTACTTCGGCCCGAACGTCACCGAGGGCCCCGGCGGGGCGTGGCGTTTCGAGCTCTCGCCGCTCAACCCGCCGGTCAAGGCAGAGATCGTCCTGGCCGGCCAGGTGGATCGACAGACGCTCCCGGTGAGCCTCACGCCCCACTAGCCCAACAGCTCCACCAGCGTCGTCGCGTGGTATCCTCGCGATCCTCACAAGGAGGTATGGCCATGAAGATCCTCGTCGCGCTCGTGGTGCTCCTGCTCGCCCCGGTGGTCGCGGACGCCCAGGCCCCGCTCCAGCTAAAGGCGGGCAGCGGGGTGGGCCCCGGCAACCCGGTGAACGATGCCCTCTTCGACCTGGCCAAGACCCTCGATCAGAAGAGCGGGGGCCGGATCAAGCTCGACGTGGTGGTCAGCAACGGCCTGGCCAAGGGCGAGGCGGCGCACCTCGAGGGCGCGCAGCTCGGCACCATCGACGTCGTGCCGATCGGCTCGGCGCCCATCGGCGGCATGTTCGAGCCCGCCTACCAGGCCCTCGACCTGCCCTTCTTCTGGTCCTCGCGCGAGCAGGTGTGGAAGGTGATGGACGGGCCGATCGGCCAGGAGCTGCTCCGGCGCATGGAGGCCAAGGGCGTGAAGGGCTTCTGCTTCGGCGGCGGCTGGGGCTTCCGCAACATGATGGTCAACAAGCGGCCGATCCAGACCCCGGAGGACATGCGAGGCCTCACCATCCGCGTGCAGGAATCGCCGACCTACGTGGCGTTCATGAAGGCGCTCGGCGCGAACCCGGTGCCGATGCCCTACGTCGAGGTCTACCTGGCCATGAAGCAAGGCACGATCGACGGCATGGAGCTGCCGTCGTTCACCATGACCTCCGACAAGTTCCAGGAGGTCACCAAGTACTACTCGCTCACCCGCCACTCCTATCCGCCGATCGCGTACTTCATGAACATGAAGCGCTACCAGTCGCTCGCCCCCGATCTGCAGAAAGTGGTGGCCGACTCGATGCAGCAGGCGTGCGCCGCGCACCGCCGCTACGAGGTGGCGAAGGAGAAGCAGGACTTCGAGATCATGAAGAAGGCGGGCACCGAGGTCAACGAGGTGAAGGACCTGAAGGCGTTCCAGGCCCTCATGAAGCCGGTCTACGCGAGCGTCGAGCAGCAGGTGGGCCGAGAGTTCATGGACCGCCTCACCGCCGCGGCGCAGGCCGCGAGATAGGGGCCGGCCGATGCCCGCGTACGTGCTCGCCGACGTCACCGTGACCGACCTGCCCGCGATGGAGGAGTACCGCAAGCAGGTGCCCGCCACCCTCGCCAAGTACGGCGGGCGCTTCCTCGTTCGCGGCGGCGCCCACCAGACGGTGGAGGGCGACTGGAAGCCCACGCGCCTGGTGGTGATCGAGTTCCCGAGCCTGGCCGACGCCCGGCGCTGGTACGACTCGGAGGAGTACCGCGCGCCCAAGGCGCTCCGGATGCGGGCCGGCCGCACGAGCGTGGTGATCGTGGACGGCGTGTCGTAAGCGCCGGTCGTGCTACGGTGTCGGGGTGAGCGATGACGCGGCTCGCCCCGACCCGCTCGCGCTCCGGCTCGGCCTGGCCCTCGCAGTCGCGCTCGCCGCCGGCCTCGTGTTCCTGCCCGCCCTCGGCGGGCAGTTCCTCGCCTGGGACGACAACACCACGCTCACCGGCAACCTCGCCTACCGCGGACTCGGCCCGAGCCATCTCGGCTGGATGGCCACCACCACGCTGATGGGCCACTACATGCCGCTCACGTGGCTGAGCTTCGGGCTCACCTACGTGGTGGCGGGCATGAACCCGTGGGGCTATCACCTCGGGAGCCTGCTGCTCCACGCGGTGAACGCCGGGCTCGTCACCTGGCTCGCGTGGCGCCTCCTCGGCGCCGCGCTCCCGCGCGACGCGGCCGGCGGCCCGGACCGGGCCGAGCGCGCGGCCCTCACGGTGGGCGCGGTGGTGGCGGGACTCGCGTTCGGCGTCCACCCGCTCCGCGCCGAGAGCGTGGCGTGGGCCACCGATCGCGGCGACGTGCTCTGCGCCACCTTCTACCTGGCCGCGCTCCTCGCCTACGTCCGCGCGGTGGACGGCGGCGGCGGCCTGCGGTGGCGCCCGTGGGGCGTGCTGGGCCTGCTCGCCATGGCGGCGGCCCTCCTCTCGAAGGAGATCGCGGTCACCCTGCCCGCGGTGCTGCTGATCCTCGACGCCTATCCGCTGCGTCGCCCGACGCCCTGGGCCGCGCGGGTGCGGGAGAAGCTTCCGTTCCTAGTGCTGGCCCTGGTCGGGGCGGCGGTGGCGGTGGCCGCGCGTGCGGCGGGCGCGCGCTTCTCCACCGTGGAGCAGTACGGCGTCGGGGCGCGGGTCGCGATGGCCGCCTACAGCGTGTGGTACCTCGTGGCCGCCTCGGTCTGGCCCTCGCGGCTGGCGCCCTACCACGAGCCGCCGGCGCGGGTGGACCTGCTCGCGCCGCGCTTCCTGGCGGCCGCGCTCGCGGTGCTGGCGCTCACCGCCGTCGTCGTGGTGCTGAGACGGCGGTGGCCGGCCGGCCTCGCGTCGTGGGCCGCGTATCTCCTGGTGCTGCTGCCGGTGAGCGGCCTCGTGCACTCGGGCTCGCACCTGGTGGCGGAGCGCTACGCGTACCTGCCCGGCGTGGCGCTGGCCCTGCTGCTGGGTGGCGTCGCGGCCGCCGCGGTGCGCGTCGGCCACGCGGTGCCGTCACGACGGGCCGGCGTGGCCGCGCTGCTGGTAGTGCTCGCGGTCGCGCTGGCGGGGTGGGCCGCCGTCGCCTGGCGCCACAGCGCGAGCTGGCGCGACACGCTCACCTTCTGGCAGGTGTCGGTCGCCGCGGACCCGGAGTGCCGGCTGTGCGTGCTGAACCTGGCCGGGGAGTACTTCAACGCGGGTCGGGCCGTCGAGGCGGAGGCGTGGGCCCGTCGCGCGATCCCGCTCTGGCCCGGGCGGGGGACGCCGCACCATCGCCTGGGGGCCGCGCTCCTGGTGCAGGGCCGCGACGCGGAGGCGGAGCGGGAGCTGCGCGAGGCGATCCGCCTCGCCCCGGGCCTGGGCGAGGCGCACCGCGAGCTGGGCCGGCTCTACGCGCGGCAGGGCCGGACCGCCGAGGCCGCGACCGCACTGCGCGAGGCGCTGGTGGCGGGCGTGCCGCCCGCGGAGATCGAGGCGCTGCTCCGGCCGCTCGAGAGCGCGCCGCCGCCCGCACCCGCCCGCTCGCCCTGAGCGCTACCGGAAGACGATGCTGCTGGGGCTGCCCACCCGCACGACCTGTCCGGTGGGCGTGAGGGTGCCGGCCCGCGGGTCCACGCGGAAGGCCACGATCGTGTCGCTGTCCTGGTTGGCCGCGTAGAGGAAGGCCCCCGCCGGGTCGAGCGCGATGAAACGTGGGGTCTTGCCCTGGGTCGGCTCCCAGCCGACCGGGTGGAGCGTCCCGGTCGATTCGTCCACGCGGAAGATCGCGATGCTGTCGTGGCCGCGGTTCGAGCCGTACACGAAGCGCCCGGAGGGGGCGATCGCGATCTCCGACGTGGTGTTGTTGCCGGTGAAGTCCGTCGGCAGCGTGGTGATGACCTGGAGCGGGCTCAGGCCCCCGCGCTCGGGGTCGAAGCGGTAGGTGGTGAGCGTGGAGTCGAGCTCGTTGAGCACGTAGGCGTAGGCCCCGGTCGGGTGAAAGCCCGCGTGCCGCGGCCCCGCGCCGGCTCGCGTCGCCACCCGCGCCGGCGTCCCCGCCACGAGCTTGCCGCCGGCCGCGTCGACGCGGAAGACGAAGACCGCGTCCAGGCCCTTGTCGGGCACCAGGAAGAAGCGGCCGCGCGGATCGAAGGCGATGTCGTGCGGGTGCGCGCTCGTCTGCTGGGTGCGGTGCGGGCCGGGCGTGCCCTCGAGGGGAGCCAGATCGCGGAGGGCTCCGAGCGAGCCGTCGGGCTCGATCGGCAGCACCGCCACCGTGCCGGAGCTGTAGTTCGCGCAGACGAGGAAGCGGTCGGAGGCGTCGATGCCGAGTCGCACCCCGTTCGTGCCGCCGGTCGGCCGGCGGCCGAGCACGCGGAGCCGGCCGGAGGCGGGGTCGATCGCGTAGGCGGTGGCCTCGGTGCCGTCTCCGTGCGCCGCGTAGAGGACGCGCCCCGGCCGGTCGAGGGTGAGCCACGAGGGATTCGCGATGTCCGGGAGGAGCTGCAGGTGGCTCCACGTCCCGGAGCCGGCCTCCACGCGGTAGACGTTGACGCCCTCGCCCCGCCCGTTGCGCTCCCGGGCGGTGTAGCCGCCGACGTAGGCCAGCGTGATCTGCGTCATGATGTGGACGCCGCGAGTCTACACCGGAGAATCGGCCTTGACACGCCGACGGCGGCGGGGCTATCTGGTCACGCGGGATGGGCCGCCCCGGCTCATCCGGATATGGTCATCGGAAGGGCCAAAGGAGGCCAGCATGAAGGCTGCCGTGTTCCACGGGCCGCATCAGCCGCTCACCATCGAGAACGTCGACATCGACAAGCCCATCGGGCGCGAGGTGCTGGTGCGCACCGTCGCCTCCGGCGTCTGCCACAGCGATCTGCACTTCGTGGACGGCTACTACCCGTTCCCGACTCCCGCCATCCTCGGCCACGAGGCGGCCGGGATCGTCGAGGAGGTCGGGCTGCAGGTGAGCGAGTTCAAGCCGGGCGATCACGTCATCGCGTGCCTGTCCGTCTTCTGCGGGCACTGCGACTACTGCCTCACCGGGCGCACCCACCTCTGCCAGACGCGGCCGGTGCGGGCCAAGACCGATCCGCCGAAGCTCTCGTGGAAGGGCCAGCCGGTGAACCAGTTCGCCAACCTCTCCGCCTACGCGGAGAAGATGCTGGTGCACGAGAACGCGCTGGTGAAGATCGACGACAGCATGCCGCTCGACCGGGCCGCCCTGATCGGCTGCGGGGTGACCACCGGGGTGGGGGCGGTGCTGAACACCGCGCGGATCGAGCCCGGCTCCACGGTCGCGGTGTTCGGGGCGGGCGGGGTGGGGCTCGCCGCGGTGCAGGGCGCGCGCATCGCGGGCGCCCGCATGATCATCGCGGTGGACACCGTCGAGTCCAAGCTCGCCAAGGCCAAGGAGCTGGGCGCGACGCACGGGGTGAACGCCAAGGCGGACGATCCGGTGAAGCAGATCCGGAACCTGACCGGCGGCGGGGTCGACTACTCCTTCGAGTGCATCGGGCTCAAGATCGCGGCCGAGCAGTGCTTCGACTGCATCCGGCCCGGCGGCACCGCCACCGTGGTCGGCATGATCCCGGTCGGGCAGAAGATCGAGCTCGACGGGCCGATGTTCCTGCGCGAGAAGAAGATCCAGGGCTGCAGCATGGGGAGCAACCGCTTCAAGGTCGACATGCCGCGCTACATCGAGCTCTACCGCCAGGGCCGGCTCATGCTCGACGAGATGATCACGCGGCGGGGCAAGCTCGAGGACGTCAACGAGGCGTTCCGGGCCATGAAGGCGGGCGAGGTCTCGCGCACCGTCTTGATGCTCTAGGGGCCGGATCGCCGCGTCTTCGATCGTCCGTCACTCGATCACTCGATCCGCGCGTGCCAGCAGGGAGGGCTGGACGGTCAGGCCCAGGGCCTTCGCGGTCTTGAGGTTGATCACCAGCTCGAACTTCGTAGGCTGCTCGACGGACAGATCGGCCGGCGGCGTGCCTCTGAGGATCTTGTCCACGAGGAGCGCGCTGCGGCGAAACAGATCGACGAAATCGGTACCGTACGACATCAGCAAGCCGTTCTCCGTCCACGCGCTATGCGAGCCGGACGTCGGGAGCCGGTGCTTGATCGCGAGCTCCGCGATCCGATGGCGGTGAATCCCGAGGGTGGCGTCACCGACCACGAACAGGCTTCCGGCACGCTCCTTGCCGATCGTCTCGAAGGCGCGGTCCACATCGTCGCGTCGAGGCCCCTGCACCCCTACCGGGAGCACCGTTGCGCCCAGCGTCGGAGCCGCCGTCTCGGCGATCCGTAGCTGGGGCCCGGTGCTGGGGTTGGCCGGATTCCACAGGACGGCGATCCGAGAGGCGGCCGGAGCGACCTGTCGCAGCAGCTCGAGCCGCTTCGGGACCAGATCGGTGTGAGCGTCCGCCAGCCCCGTGACGTTCCCACCGGGATGAGCAAGACTCGCCACGAGAGCCGTTCCAACCGGATCCGGTTCGCCGATGAACACGATGGGGATCGTGCTCGTCGCCTTCCTGGCAAAGAAGGCACCACCGGCCGGTGAAGTGACCAGGACATCGACTTTCAGACGGACGAGCTCCGCGGCGAGCCCGGAGAGCCGCTCGACCCGGCCCGCCGCGTATCGCTCCTCGATGATGACGTTGGCGCCCTCCACGTATCCCAGCGTCCGCAGCCCCTCGCGAAAGGCGGCGTGCCAGCGCTTGTACGGCTCGATGTTGGAATTGAGCGAAAGAAAGCCGATACGCCAGACCTTTCCTGCCGGCGGCGCCCCAGAGGCGAGCGACACCACGACGAGAAGGAGGGCGGCGACGATGGTGGCGATGCGTGGGCTCCCGCGAAAGCATCTGAGCCCGGATCGCGGAATCCGTCCCGTAGAGCCTCGACTCGCCGCGCGTATCCGGCAGCCGCGGTGCCGCCTCATCGGAGGAGTGTCTGCACGAGGATGACGATCTCAGCCTCGGGCGGATATTTCCCGATACCGGCCGGCCCATCGGCAGCCTCGACGAATGCCCAGCGGATGATTCCGGTGCGGTCGATCAAGAACAGGCCCGCGAGT
>DATFAJ010000262.1:0-2371 GCA_035254745.1 Candidatus Methylomirabilota bacterium
GTCGGGGCCGGTCCGGCAGTCCCCCTTGACGTGGCGCGCGCGGAGGCTGTCCACCACCAGGGCCGCGTATCCATGATCGGCCAACCAGCGCGCCCAGCGGAAGGACTGCGCCTCGAGGCCGGCGCAGCCGTGCAGCTGCACCACCGCCGGGAACGGGCCGGGGCCGGACGGCAGGACCAGGGTGGCGTCGATCGCGAGCGGAGCGCCGGGGGTGACGTTGTCGAAGCGAACCGCCTGGCCTCCGTGGAGGCCCGAGCAGCCCGCCGCGAGCCCCGCCGCCAGGATCACGGTCGCGATGGTCCGACGCACCGCCCGAGCATACCGCAAGACGTGGAGTCGCGGCGCCCGTGAGCGATCCGCTGCGGTAGAATGCGGGGCCAGGAGGCGCGCATGGGAGAGGCGGCCGCGGGGTAGATGACGGACGATCCGGCCGGCGAGGTCCGCGCGGACGCGCAGCGCCACTTCCAGCAGGGCTACGAGGCGCACATGCAGGGCCGCCTCGAGGAGGCCGCCGCGCACTACCAGCGGTCGATCGCGCTGCATCCGACCGCGGAGGCCCACACCTTCCTCGGCTGGGTCTTCAGCCACCAGGGGCGCCCCGAGGACGCGATCGCCCAGTGCAAGATCGCGATCTCGGTGGACCCCGAGTTCGGGAACCCCTACAACGACATCGGCGCCTACCTCATCGAGATGGGCCGGGAGGAGGAGGCGGTGGAGTGGCTCGAGCGGGCCAAGCAGGCGCCGCGCTACGAGCCGCGCCACTACCCGTACTTCAACCGCGCGCGCGTCCACATCAAGCGTCACGAGATCCGCGAGGCGATCGGCGAGCTCGAGCGGGCGCTGTCGCTCGAGCCGCGCTACGTGACGGCCCGACGGGAGCTGCACCGTCTCCGCGGCCTGCTCAATTGACCGCGATCCCGCTCCCGTTCTACGACAATCCCCTGCTCTTCGGGCACGACGCCACCCGCGGCCTGCTCGCGTTCCGTCCCTCCGAGAGCCACGTCACGGTCTACGCGCGGGGCGCGGCGGGGGTGATCATCACCGAGGAGCCGTTCCGCCCCTTCCTGCTCCTGGCCGACCCCGATCTCCTCAAGGGGCTGAAGGGCGAGCTCGAGGTGACCCCGCTCGACGGGGAGGGCACCTACCGCTGGCTCGCCGAGTTCTCCGCCTGGTCGCAGGCCCTCCGCGCGCGCGACCATTGCCTGCGCGCCTCCGGCAAGAGCGCGGGGGCGCCGGACGCTCCCTACCGCTTCCTCGCCGACCCCGCGCACCAGTTCCTGCTGCGGTCGGGCAAGACCTCGTTCCTCGGGATGGGCTTCGGCGACCTGCGGCGCATGGCGCTCGACATCGAGGTGACCACCGGGGCCGGCTTCGAGTTCCCGAACGCGGCGCGCGAGTCCGACCGGATCATCGCGATCGCGATCGCCGACTCCACCGGCTTCGCCACCGTGCTGTCCGGGGCGCACCTGTCCGAGCCCGAGCTGCTCGCGGAGTGCTCGCGGCTGATCCGCGAGCGTGACCCGGACGTGCTCGAGGGGCACAACATCTTCCGCTTCGACCTCGAGTACCTCGAGGCGCGCGCGCGGCGGTTTCGCGTCCCCCTCGCGTGGGGGCGCGACGGCTCGATCCTGCGTGGCTTCCCGTCCCGCATGCAGGTGGCCGAGCGCACCATCGGCTACCGGCGCTACGGCGTCACCGGCCGGCACATCGTGGACACCTGGATCCTGGCCCAGCTCTACGACGTGGGCGCCCGCGACCTCGAGTCCTACGGGCTCAAGGACGTGGCCCGCCACTTCGGGGTCGCGGCCCCCGACCGGACGTATCTGCCCCCGGAGGACATCCCGCGCATCTTCCTGGAGGATCCCGCCCGGCTCATGGCCTACGCGCGGGACGACGTCCTCGAGACCCTCGGGCTCTCCGCGATCCTGTCGCCGCCCTACTTCGTGCAGGCCCAGATCCTGCCCTTCGACTACCAGACCACCGTCCTGCGCGGCAACGCCACCAAGATCGACGCGCTGCTGATGCGCGAGTACCTCCACCGGCGGCAGGCGGTCCCCGCCCCCGGGCGCGGGCGCGGAGTGGCGGGCGGCTATACCGCCATGTTCCAGCGGGGAGTCGCGCGCGACGTGCTCCACGTCGACGTGACCTCCCTCTATCCCTCGCTCATGCTGACTCAGGGCCTGTTCCCGGCCTCCGACCGCCTCGGGGTCGCCGCCTCCCTGCTGCGCGACCTGCGCGAGTTCCGGGTGTCGGCCAAGCGGCTGGCCCGCGAGGCCGCCGCGCCGGAGGACCGGCTCTTCCTCAACGCGCTCCAGCAGACGTTCAAGATCTTCATCAACTCCTTCTACGGCTATCTCGCCTTCTCGCAGGG
>DATFAJ010000263.1:0-9017 GCA_035254745.1 Candidatus Methylomirabilota bacterium
CGGATGATCTTCAACATGACCGAGGAGGAGTGGGACGGCGTCATCAACACCCACCTCAAGGGCACCTTCGCGGTGACCCGCGCCGCGGTGCCCCACATGCGGGAGCGCAAGTGGGGCCGCATCATCAACATGACGTCGACCTCGGGCCTCGTCGGCAACATCGGCCAGGCCAACTACGCGGCGGCCAAGCTCGGCATCGTGGGCTTCACCAAGGTGGTGGCGCTCGACATGGCCCGCTACAACGTGACCGCCAACTGCATCTCGCCGTTCGCGTGGACGCGCATGATCGGCACCATCCCCACCGAGACCGAGGCCCAGAAGGCCCGGGTCGAGAAGATCAAGAAGATGGGCCCCGAGCACATCGCCCCGGTGGCGGTCTTCCTGGCCAGCGACGAGGCCAAGGAGATCTCGGGGCAGGTCTTCGGGGTGCGCGGCAAGGAGGTCATGCTGTTCTGCCACATGCGGCCGGTGCGCAGCATCCACCACGACCTCGGGTGGACTCCGGAGCGGCTGGCCGCCATGTTCCCGGGCACGCTACGGCATCACCTGGCCCCGCTCGACACCTCGGGTCAGTTCTTCAACTACGACCCGATGGTCTGAGCCGGCGGCGGGGCGCGAGGCCATGCCCCGCGTGGTATCCCTGCTCCTGGCCCTGCTGGCCCAGTCGCTGGCCGTGCTCGTCGGGCCCGCGACGGGCGCCGAGCGGGGGCTGCTGGTCACCGTCGGCGAGGTCACCGACACGACCGCGGTGGTGTGGGTCCGCGGGATCGCGTGGGGCGAGGTCACGGTGCGCTACGCGCCGGCGACGCGGCCGCCCGAGGCGGACGCTCCGCCGCTGGGGGCGCGCGGCGAGATCCGGGTGGCCCCGAGCCAGAATCTCACCGGCAAGCTGCTGCTCTCCCGCCTGGAGCCGGCCACGCGCTACCGGTACACGATCACCCAGGGCACCGCGGGAGCCGCGGGCGAGTTCGTGACCGCGCCCGCGCCCACCGTGGCGATCCCGGTCCGCTTCGCCTGGAGTGGCGACCTGGGCAGCCGCGGCCACTGCCGCAAGCCCGCGGACGACTTCCCCATCTTCCGTGCGCTCGCCCAGGTGCCGGCCGACTTCTTCCTGTTCGTGGGCGACACCGTCTACGCCGATCATGAATGCGGCGAGCCCACCCGCGTGTCGGGCTACGACTTCGTGGCGCGCCGGCTCGCGGACTTCTGGGCCAAGCACCTCTACAACCGGCAGGACCCGGCGGGCCAGGCCTACTTCCGGCGCACCTCGGTCTACGCGATCTGGGACGACCACGAGGTGCGCAACGACTTCTCGGGTCCCGCCGAGCCCCTCACCGAGGTGGGGCGGCGCGCCTTCATCGACTACTTCCCGATCCAGCCCCCGCGCGAGGAGCCGACCCGGCTCTACCGGAAGTTCCGGTGGGGCTCGCTGCTGGAAGTCTTCATCCTCGACACGCGCCAGTATCGGAGCCCGGACGCCGAGCCCGACGGGCCGGGGAAGACCATGCTCGGCGCCGCGCAGCGGCGCTGGCTGATCGACTCGGTTTCGGCCTCGACCGCGGTGTGGAAGGTGGTGGTGTCCAGCGTCCCGCTCTCGGTGCCCACCGGGGGCCGCGCGCACGACTCCTGGAGCAACGCCAACTCCCAGGGCGTGCCCGACGAGCACGGCACCGGCTTCGCGGTCGAGCGCGATCTCATCCTGCGCACGCTCCGACAGCGCGGGGTCCGGAACCTCGTCTTCCTGGCCGCGGACGTGCACTTCGCCCAGCTCATCCGCCACCACCCGACCACCGAGTGGTCGTTCCACGAGTTCATCGCGGGGCCGCTCTCGGCCTCGCCGGGCCGGCCTCGCCCCCTCGACCAGGGCCTGAATCCACGCTCGCTGTGGAGCCTGGGCGGCCCCAACACGTTCGGCGACATCGCGATCGACACCGGCGGCCTCACGGTGCGCATCGTCGACGGGGAAGGGCAGGAGCGCTTCGTCCACACGATCGGAGCCGAGTGAGGGGGGCGCCGGCGGGAGCGCGGCCGCTCAGCCGCGCCGGTTGACCAGGTAGATCCCCACCGCGACCAGCACCGCCGCCCCGCCCAGCTGGCCGGTGAGCCGCTCGCCGAGCACGAGCCAGCCCGCGAGCACCCCGAAGAGCGGCGTCCAGAACGAGAAGGACGCGAGGCCAGACGCCGGGTAGTGCTCGAGCAGCCAGAACCAGGCGAGGTAGGAGACGAAGGCGACGATCAGCGCCTGGTACGCGAGCGCGGCCAGCACGACAGGGGTGACCCGCGTGATGCCCGCCTCGCCCAGCGCCGCGGCCAGGCCGATCAGCACCACCGAGGAGATGGTGAGCTGGTAGAAGAGCGTGCGCTGCGGGGTGAGCCGCACGCCGCCGTGCCCCATCTTGACCACCACGGTGGTGGCGCCCCAGAGCACGCCACCGATCAGCTCGAGAAGGTCCCCCACGAGCTCACGCCCGGAAGGCAGGGAGAGCCCGTCGGCAAAGGCCAGGCAGAGGCCCACGAACGCGACCACCAGCCCGGCGGTCTTGGCACCGGTCAGCCGCTCGCCCGGGATGAACCAGTGCGCGCCGAGCGCCACGAAGAACGGGGCGGAGTAGAGGAAGATCACGCTGCGCGAGGCGGTCGTGAAGGCGAGGCCGCCGTAGATGAAGACGAACTCGGTCGCGAACAGGAGACCGATGAGCAGGCCGTAGCGGGCGGTGCCGTCGCGCACGAAGATCGGCTCGCCGCGGAGCCGGCACCAGAGCCAGAGCGGCACCACGGCCACCAGCGAGCGGAGCCCGGCGCCCGTGACCGGCGAGATCCCCTCCAGGCTGATCTTGATCGCGACCTGGTTGAATCCCCAGGCCATGCAGCAGACCAGGAGGATGCTGGCCGCCATCACGCCCACGCGGTCGGATCGGATCACGCCCGGGCCCGACGGAACCCGGCCAGCCCGAGCGCGACCACGCTCAGCGCGGTCATCGCCACTCCCGCCCATTCCGCCGCTCCCGGGCGGTGCTCGAGCTCCACGACCGCGGTCCCGGCCGGCGGGCTCACCTCGAGCAGGCCCAGCGCGTCGCGCCGCGCCGGGATCCGCACCCCGCCGGCCCTGGCCACCCAGAGCGGGGAGTAGGCGATCGCCAGCCGGGACCAGCCGTCCGCGGCCGGCGGCGCCGCGATGCGCCACCGCTGGGGGCCGATCGGGGTGGGCTCGTCGCGAGGCGCGCGGAACACGAAGACGGTGAAGGGCCCGATCCGCTCGGCGCGCCGGAGGGCGCGGTTGCCGTCGAGGAACGCGGCGACGCCCACGTCCTCGTCCTGCGCCACCACCGTCGAGATCGCGAGACGGCCCGCCCACTCGTCGAACGTCTCGGCATCGAGGGCCGCGACGGGTCGGCCGAACAGGCTCTGCCCGTCGCGCTGCTCGGCGAGCCGGGTGAGGGGACGGTTGGCGGCGGAGCCGGTGTAGAGCAGACCGGCCACCGGCGACGGATGCGTGAACGTCCCGCCCAGGATCGCGCGCCCGGCCCGGAGGGGCGTGAGCGCGGCGATGTGCGTGTGGGCCCGCCACCACTCCGGGCGCCAGTCGAGAGACACCGCCGAGCGCACGAACAGGATGCGCCCGGGCGGCGCCGTCTCGAGCGCCCTCCACAGCGCGTCGAGGCGGAGCCCGCGCACCACCTCGCGCTCCTTCGGCCACTGTCCCGCCCACGGCCACAGCGAGAGCCCCGGCTCGTACGGGCCCCAGGCGAGCGGCAGGCACGCGGCGAGCGCGAGCGGCGCCACCACCGCGGGGCGCGCGAGGCGGGCGGCCAGCGCGGTCAGGCCGAGGGCGCCGCCGACCACGAGCGCCCAGAGCAGCCCGTCCACCAGCCGGTCGGCCGGCAGCCACGCGGCGCCGAGCGGCGTGGCGACGAGCGCGTCGAGCAGCACCAGCCCCGCGGTGACCGGGGCCACCGCGAGCAGCCACCGCCCGACGCGGGGCGCGTCGCCCGGCGCGCGGGCGCGCCACGCGACGGGCGCGAGCGCGGCGAGCACCACCAGCACCGGCTGCGAGAGCACGCGGCGGCCCAGGCCGGCCGGCGAGGGGTCCTGCCACGCGAGCGGCAGCGCCATGTCGAGGTGGGCGAGCAGCGGCAGCAGCCAGACCGCGGCCAGGCCCAGTCCGAGCGCCACCAGCAGGAGCCCGTGGAGGAGCCGGCGGCCGCGCGGCGCAGCGCTCGTCGCGGCCAGCAGGACCATCGCGACCGCGGCGGGCGTGTGCGCGGGGTGGAGCAGCGTCACCGCCGCCACGAGCGCCGCGGCCGCGAGCGGCGGGCGCGGCGCGCCGCCGGCCCAGCGCAGCAGGACGAGCCCGAGCACGGGGAGCGCGCCCCAGCCGAGTCGCGCGCCGACCAGCCCCCAGCGCAGACCCTCCTCCACACCGCTCCGGCAGCCGGCGGAGAGCGTGAGGGCCACGAAGGCCCCGGGCAGCGCGAGCCACGGATCGACCGAGCAGCGGCGGAGCAGGGCGTAGGTGGCGACGCCGGGAAGCACCCACGCGAGCCAGAGCAGCGCCTGGTAGACGCTCGTGGTGGAGAGCGCGCCGCCCGCCGCGTGGTAGAGCAGGGCGCCGAGCCACGCGAAGCCGGGCGGATAGAACTGCAGCTCGGCGTAGCCGGCCCACCAGCCCGGATCGAAGCGCCACGGGACCCAGCCCACCACGATCGCGTGGGTCAGGCGGTAGAACTGGCCCGGATGGTCGTCGAAGACGAGCAGGCCGCCGCCGATCGCCCGCCACCCGAAGACGATGGCGTAGGCGGCCAGCAGCGCGGGCGGCATCAAGGCGCGGCTCACGGAGGGCGATGATACGGCATCGCGTTGACAATCCGCGTAGCTCAGTGTTAAGTAAACGGAATCGTTGTGGCTGGATCGGTGGTCCGGACGAGGCCAACCCGGACCGTGCAGCTAATTCCGGGGCTCAAATCCCCTACCGATGGAGAGGCCATGAACAGAGTGAAGGGCTTGAAGTGCCGGGAGTGTGGCCGCGGCTACCCCTCCTCCCCGATTCACGTCTGCGAGTTCTGCTTCGGTCCCCTCGAGGTCGACTACGACGACGCGGCGATCCGCGCGCGGGTGAGTCGCGCGCGCATCGAGGCGGGCCCTCCGTCGATCTGGCGCTACGCCGACCTGCTGCCGCTCGACGTGCCCGACGGCGAGCCGCCGATCGGGCCCCACGTGGGGTTCACCCCGCTGGTGCGCGCGCGCAACCTGGCCCGCGAGTGGGGCGTGCGCGAGCTCTACGTCAAGAACGACGCGGTCTGCCACCCGACGTGCTCGTTCAAGGACCGGGTGGTGGCGGTGGCGGTCGCCAAGGCGCGCGAGTTCGGCTTCGACACGGTGGCGTGCGCCTCGACCGGCAACCTCGCGAACTCGGTGGCGGCCCACGCGGCGGAGGCGTGCCTGGCGTCCTACGTCTTCATCCCCGCCGACCTCGAGTCGGGCAAGGTGATCGGGACGCTCGTCTTCGCCCCGACTTTGGTGGAGGTGCAGGGGACCTACGACGACGTCAACCGCCTCTGTGCCGAGATCGGCGACAAGTACCACTGGGCCTTCGTCAACATCAACCTCCGCCCCTACTACGCGGAGGGCTCGAAGACGATGGGCTACGAGATCGCCGAGCAGCTCGGCTGGCGCGCCCCCGCCCACGTGGTGGTCCCCTGCGCGGGCGGCTCGCTGCTCACCAAGATCGCCAAGGCCTTCCAGGAGATGGCGCGGCTCGAGCTCATCCCCGAGTCCCGGACCCGCGTGTACGCGGCGCAGGCGGCCGGCTGCGGGCCCATCGTCACCATGATCAAGAAGGACACCGACGTGCTCGAGCCGGTGCGCCCGCAGACCATCGCCAAGTCGCTCGCCATCGGCAACCCGGCCGACGGCTACTACGCCTATCGCGCGGTCAAGGACTCGGGCGGCCACGGCGAGCACGCCACCGACGAGGAGATCATCGACGGCATGCGCCTGCTCGCCCGCACCGAGGGCATCTTCGCGGAGACCGCCGGCGGGGTGACGGTGGCGGCGACCCGCAAGCTGATCGAGGCGGGCCGCATCTCCCGTGACGAGCCGATCGTCATGTGCGTCACCGGCAACGGGCTCAAGACACCCGACGTGCTGCACGACCGGCTCGCCGGCGACGTCTCCATCCGGCCCTCGCTCGAGGCCTTCGACCGGGCGCTGGCCGATCTCAAATCCAGGACCGTGGCGTAGCGCCGCGTCGAGGAGATCTCCATGGCCGTTCTCGTTCGCATCCCGACCCCGCTGCGCACCCTCACCAAGGGCGCGGCCGAGGTCCAGGCCGACGCCTCCACCGTCACCGATCTGATCGAGGTGCTGGAGCGCCAGTTCCCCGGCCTCAAGGAGCGCCTGGTGGAGGACGGCGGGCAGCTGCGCCGCTTCATCAACATCTACATCAACCAGGAAGACATCCGGTTCCTCCAGGGCGCGACCACGTCGCTCAAGCAGGGCGACGAGGTCTCCATCGTCCCGGCCATCGCGGGCGGGCGCTAGCCGCCCCCGGCACGCCTCCGCGGGGCCATGATCTCGAAGCGGGTCCAGGGCTTCACCGAGTCGGTGATCCGGGAGATGACCCGGGTCAACAACCAGTACGACGGCATCAACCTGGCCCAGGGCATGCCGAACTTCCCGCCGCCGCGGGAGCTGGTGGAGGCGGCCCACCGCGCCATCGACGGCGACTTCCACCAGTACGCGATCACCTGGGGCGCTCCCCGGCTCCGGCAGGCGATCGCGGAGAAGTACCGGAAGTTCTACCGCATGGACGTCGAGGCCGACCGACACGTCACGGTCTGCTGCGGCTCGACCGAGACCATGCTGGCCACCCTGCTCGCGGTGCTCAACCCGGGCGACGAGGTCATCATCTTCGAGCCCTTCTACGAGAACTACGGCCCCGGGTGCATCATCGCGGGGGCCGAGCCGGTCTTCGTGCCGCTCGAGCCGCCCGACTTCTCGTTCGATCCCGACCGCCTGGCCCGCGCGGTCACCTCGCGCACCCGCGCGGTGGTCTTCAACAGCCCCAACAATCCCTCCGGCAAGGTGTTCTCGCGGGCCGAGCTCGGGGTGATCGCGGATCTGTGCCTCAAGCACGATCTCCTGGCCATCACCGACGAGATCTACGAGCACATCGTCTTCGACGGGCTCGGCCACATCCCGATCGCGACCCTGCCCGGCATGGCCGACCGCACCGTGACCATCTCCGGCATCTCCAAGTCCTACTCGGTCACCGGCTGGCGGGTGGGGTACGCGGTGGCCAGCCCCGAGCTGTCGCTCGGCATCCGCCGCGCCCACGACTTCATCACGGTCGGCGCGCCGCACCCCCTCCAGGAGGCGGCGGTCACCGCGCTCGGGCTGCCCGACTCCTACTACGTGCACCTCCGGGAGAGCTACCAGGCGCGCCGCGACCTGCTGCTCGGCAAGGTAGAGGAGGCGGGCTTCGTCGCGTTCAAGCCCCGCGGGGCCTACTACATCCTCACCGAGGCCGCGCACTTCCTCGAGCGCTACGGGTGCCGCGACGACCACGAGTTCGCGCTCTACCTGGTCCGCGAGGTCGGGGTGGCCACCGTGCCCGGCTCGTCCTTCTACGCCCATCGCGAGCTCGGGCGCACCAAGATCCGCTTCTGCTTCCCGAAGACGGACGACATGCTGATCGAGGCGGGACGCCGGCTGCAGAAGCTCGCCCGTTGAGCCTCCGCGAGGCGGCGCGCTCGGTCTTCGACGCCGCGCTCGAGGCCGCCGACGTCGCCCCCCTGGTCCGCCGCGCCCTCGTCGACGTGCGTCCGGCCGGATCGGGGCGCGTGCGGGTGGTGGGCGCGGGCAAGGCCTCCGGCGCGATGGCCAGGGCGGCCGAGGCCGCGCTCGGCGACGCCGTCACCGACGGACTGGTCGTGGTCAAGGACGGCTACCGGGCCGCCACCCGGCGCATCCGCCTCGTGGAGGCCGGGCACCCGGTGCCCGACGCCCGCGGCGAGGCGGCGGCGCGCGAGATCCGCGCGATCGCGGAGGCGGCCGGGGCCGACGACCTGCTCCTGGTGCTGGTCTCGGGCGGCGGCTCGGCCCTCACTCCGGCGCCGGTGCCCCCCATCACGCTCGGCGACAAGCAGGCCATGACCCGCCTGCTGCTCGCCGCGGGCGCCAACATCAACCAGCTGAACGCGGTGCGGAAGCACTGCTCGCTGCTCAAGGGCGGCCAGCTCGCGCGCGCCGCCGCGCCGGCCCGCGTGCTCGCGCTGCTGCTCTCCGACGTGATCGGCGATCCGCTCGACGTCATCGCCTCCGGCCCCACCGCGCCCGACGCCTCCACCTTCGCGGACGCGCTCGCGATCCTGCGGCGCTTCGAGCTGCTCGCCCGCGCGCCCGCGGCGATCGTGGACCGGCTCGAGCGCGGGACCCGTGGCGAGATTCCGGAGACGCCCAAGCCGGACGACCCCATCTTCCGCCGGGTCACCAACACCGTCATCGGCAACAACGCCCTCGTGGTCGACGCGGCGGCCGCCCGGGCGCGGGCGCTCGGCTACGCGCCCCACGTCCTGACCCGGTCGCTCGAGGGCGAGGCGCGCGAGGTCGCGGACCGGCTGGTGGCGCTCGCGCGGCAGATCCGCGAGGGCCGGGGACCGGTGGCCGCGCCGGCGTGCGTGATCGCGGGCGGCGAGACCACCGTCACCGTCCGCGGGACCGGGACCGGCGGGCGCTGCCAGGAATTCGGCCTGGCCGCCGCGCTCGCGCTCGAGGGCCTGGACGGGGTGGTGGTGCTCGCCGCGGGAACCGACGGCACCGACGGGCCCACCGACGCGGCGGGCGCGGTGGTCGACGGGGGCAGCGCCGCGCGGGCCCGCGTGCGCGGGCGCGATCCGCGGGCGAGCCTCGCCGCCAACGACTCGAACCCGCTGCTCGCGGCCATCGGCGACCTGGTGGTCACCGGCCCCACCAACACCAACCTGCTCGACCTCTACCTCCTGCTCATCGGCGCGCCC
>DATFAJ010000264.1:0-6315 GCA_035254745.1 Candidatus Methylomirabilota bacterium
CGGGCTGCGCTCGCCCGCGAAGAACGGCAGCGCGGTCAGGCCGTGGCCGTCCGGCGAGATCGCGGCGAGCGCCCGCTCGAGGGCCGCGTCGCCCGCGGGCAGGGCGAGCGTCCGGCGGCACCACGCGGGCACGTTGCCGCCTTCCGAGGTGGCGCCGCCCACGAGTGCGCGCCGGGCGTCGATCCGGTACCGCCAGAGGCCCCACGGGGTTGCGGGATGCGGACCCATCGGCTCGGGCAGCGTGACGCGCAGGGCGGCGGAGGTGCCCACGTTGAGCGCCACGCGCTCCGGGCCCCAGCAGTCGGAGCCCACGTTGGAGCAGGCGCCGTCGCCGTGCGCGGGATGCCACGGCACGCGCGCGAGCGCGGGCCAGCGGGCGGCCCACGGTGCACGCAGCCCGGGCGCCGGGGCGTCGTCGATGGCGGGCAGCGCTCCCGCGGCGAGCCCGGTCGCGTCCAGCAGCGGCTCGTCCCAGGCGCCACGCGCCTGGTCGAGCAGGCCGGTGCCCGACGCCATCGACAGGCTCGTGCGCACGCTCCCGGTGAGCTGCGCGAGCAGGTACTCGCCGAAGCCGCACCAGGTGGCGACGCGCGGGAAGAGCTCCGGGCGCGTCCCGCGCAGCCAGCGGAGCTTCGCGGGGAAGAACGCGGAGTGCAGCGGCGCGCCGGTGCGCTGATGGATCGCGCGCTCGTCGTGCGCCCGCCGCAGCTCGAGCGCGGCGGCCGCGCTGCGGGTGTCGGCCCAGGTGATGACCGGGGTGAGCGGGCGGCCGTCGCGGTCGAGGGCGAGCAGGCTGTGCCAGAAGACGGAGGCGCCCACTGCGGCGACATCGCCCGCGCGGGCGCCCGCGCCGGCCAGGCAGCGGTCGAGCGCGTCCCCGACCGCCGCCAGCAGCGCGACCGGATCGAGCTCGACGCCGCCGTCGGCAGACGTGATGGGCTCGTAGGCCACGTGGCCCTCCGCGCCCGGCAGCGCGCGGCCCTCCGCGTCGAAGACCCGCGCGCGGGCGGAGCTGGTCCCGACGTCCAGCGCCACGACGAGCATGTGCGGTAATATACGATGCCATGGAGGCGCGCTCGGGGCCGGCGGAGCTGGAGTGGGAGCTGCTGACCCTCCGGGGGCTGGCCATGACCGACGAGACCGCCTCCGAGTTCACCGGCACGCTCGTCATCCACCGCCGCGGCAGCGTCGAGCCGGTCGAGAGCGTGATCGTCCGGATCAAGCGCAGCATGCTCGAAGAGATGGCCGGGGCGGTGCAGCGCGTGCTGGCCCGCTCCACGCCGTTCACCCGCTGAGCGCAGGAGACCTCATCCCATGCCTCTCATCACGGTGCTGAGCCCGGTGGGCGAGCTCCGGACGGCGACCGCCGCGATCCCGCGGATGCCCGCCGACCTCCGGGGCCTCACGGTGGGCTTCCTCGACAACACGAAGCACAACTTCGATCGCCTGGTGGAAGGCATCGGCGAGATCTTGAAGCAGCGTCACGGCGTCGAGCGCGTCGTGATCCGCCGCAAGGCCAACGCGGCCACCGGGGCGGCCCACGAGATCATCGAGGCCCTCGCCAAGGAGTGCGACCTCGTCTTCGCGGGGTCCGCGGACTGAGGGTCCTGCACGTCGTGGAGTCTCCACGACTCGCTGGAGCTGGCGAAGGCGGGAACCCCCGCGGGGCTGATCACCACCACCGTGTTCCAGCGCCTGGCGCTGGGGGAGATGGCCGCGCTCGGCGCGTCCGGCCTCCCGCTGCTGGTCATCCAGCATCCGCTGGGCGGCGAGGCGGCGGACGGCGTGGGCCGACGGGTCGAGCAGGCGGTGGAGCAGCTCGGCGCGATGCTCGGGGGGCGCTGATCGGCTCATGAGCTCGACGGTCGACGCCACCCTGACCCTGCCCGAAGAGGACGTCTACGCGGAGTTCTGCAAGCGGGAGTGGTGCGACGGGCTGCCGTTCGTACCGCCCACCCCGGAGCGGGTGCGCGCGATGGTGGCCGCGACGCGGCTGGCCCCCACCGCCGACCTCGGGCTCATGCCGCCTCTCTGGCGGGACGCGGTGGTCGAGAAGCTCGCGGTGAACGCGGTGATGGCGGGCTGCGAGCCCGCCTACTTCCCGGTGGTGGTGGCGGCGGTGCAGTGCATGCTCGATCCGAGCTTCAACCTCTACGGCGTCCAGGCCACCACGCATCCGGTGGCCCCGCTCGTCGTGGTCAGCGGCCCGTATGCAGCCGCCATCGGCCTGCACGCGGGCTCGGGGCTCTTCGGCCCCGGCTTCCGCGCCAACGCCACCATCGGGCGTGCGATCCGCCTCATCCTCATGAACGTGGGCGGCGGCTGGCCCGGCCGCGGGGACATGGCCACCCAGGGCAGCCCGGCCAAGTACGCGTACGCGATCGCGGAGCGCGAGGACGTCACCCCGTGGGAGCCACTGCACGTGGCGCTCGGCTTCAAGGCCGACCAGAGCGTGGTCACCGTGTTCGGCGGCGAGGGGCCGCACAACGTGAACGACCACGTCTCGACCACCGCACCCGGGATCCTGAACAACGTGGCGGATGTGGCCACCAGCCTCGGCTCCAACGTGGGCTGGTACCTCTCGCAGAGCCAGCTGCTGGTGGTGCTCGGGCCCGAGCACGCCGCCACGATCGCGGCGGACGGATTCTCGCGGGCGGACGTGCAGCGCTTCGTCTTCGAGCACGCGCGGATGCCGCTCGGGCGCATGAAGCTGGGCGGCATGTGGGGCATGCACGACTGGCCCGAGTGGATGGCCAAGGCCACCGACGACACGGTGCGGCTGCCCCGCGTGCCCTCCGCGGACGACGTCTACGTGATGGTCGGCGGCGGCTCCGGCAAGCACTCCTGCGTCGTCCCCAACTGCACCTTCAGCCGCGCCGTCTCCCGCCCCCTCTGATCCGGGGTCAGGTCTTACATTCCGACATTTTCTCGGCTTGCGGTGCGGTCGCGCGGCGCGGAAATGTCGGAATGTAAGACCTGACCCCTGCTCGTCAGGAGGACGAGGGCGGCGAGGAGCAGGAGCGCGCCGGTGATGCCGACCGCGCCCAGGCGCTCGCCGAAGACGAGCAGGCCCAGGGTGGTGGCGGTGAGCGGCTCGAGCAGCGAGACGATGCCGGCGGCGGTGGCGGGTACGCGCGTGAGCCCGGTGGTGAAGAGCACGTACGCGACCGCGGTCGGCCCCACTCCCAGGTAGACCAGCAGCGGCCAGCCCGCGGCGAGCGCGCGCGCGGGCGCCGGCTCCGAGAGCAGCGCGGGGGCGAGGAAGACCGCGGCCAGCGAGAACGTGATCGCGGAGACCGCGAGCGGCGTGACACGCGCCAGAAGCCCCTTGGCGGCCACCGCGTACACGGCGTAAGATACCCCCGCGCCGAGCGCCAGTAGTGCCCCCAGCCCGAAGCGGCCCGCGACCTGGTCGAGTCCGCGCGGGCCGACCACGAGCAGCGCAGTTCCGGCGACCGCCGCTCCAAGCGACAGGCGCACGAGCGGGGTGAGCCGCTCGCCGAGGAAGCCCGCGGCGAGCACCGCGATCAGCAGCGGCGCGGAGCAGATCGCGAGCAGGGCCGCCGCGGCCACGCCGACGAGGGTGACCGCGCGGAAGTAGCAGACCTGGTAGGCGGCCATCGCGAGACCGAGGGCCGTGCAGAGGGGCAGGTCGCCGAGCGCGGGCCAGGCGCGCCGCGTCGGAGAGCGCGGGCCGAGGCGCGCGGCGCCGGCGGCGGCGAGCAGGAGGCAGGGTGCGGCGATGGCCAGGCGGCTCCAGCCGACGAGGAGCGGGGAGACGGTGGCGTCGCGCGAGAGCAGGGTCATGGTGGCCCCGGTCGTTCCCCAGGACACGGCCGCGATCGCGACGAGCAGCAGGCCCAGCAGCATGCGAGGAGTAAAGCACACATGAGCGAGACCATCGGCTTCATCGGGCTCGGGAACATGGGCGCCCCGATGGCGGGCCGCCTGGTGGACGGGGGGCACGCGCTGATCGTGCACGACGCGCGCGAGGCCGTCGCGCGCCCCCTGCTGGCCCGCGGCGCGGCCTGGGCCGCCTCCCCCGCGGAGGTGGCGGCCGCGGCCCAGACCGTCATCACGATCCTGCCCACCTCGCGCGAGGTGCGCCAGGTCCTGACCGGGCCCAAGGGCCTGCTCGACGCGCTGCGGCCCGGCAGCCTCGTGCTCGAGATGACGTCGGCCGATCCCTCGGTCACGCGCGAGCTGGCCGCGGAAGTGGCCGCGCGCGGCTCCGCGCTCATCGACGCGCCGGTCTCGGGCGGCGTCCGCGGGGCCACCGAGGGCACGCTCGCGATCATGGTGGGCGGCGACCCGGCGCTGCTCGAGCGCGCGCGCCCGGTGCTCGCCCGCATGGGCAAGAACATCTTCCACGCCGGTCCGGTGGGCGCCGGTCACGCGATCAAGCTCGTCAACAACATGTGCTCGGGCGGCATCCTCGCGCTGACCATCGAGGCGGTGGCGGTGGCGGCGCGCTCGGGGGTGGATCCGGCGCGGGCGGTCGAGATCATCCAGGCCTCGAGCGGCCGCTCCAACGCGAGCGACTACAAGTTCCCGCGCTTCATCCTCACCGGCGGCTTCGACGCGGGCTTCGCGATCCGCCTCATGATGAAGGATCTCGACGGCTACGGCCGCCTCGCCCAGGAGGCGGGGGTGCCGTCGCCGGTGGCCCGCGCCGCCACCGAGATCTACCGGCTGGCGATGGCCCGCGGCATGGGCGAGCAGGATCACACCGCGATCGCCCGGCTCATCGAGGAATGGGCCGGCGTCTCGCTCCGCTCCCAAGGAGACCCGGCATGACGCGCATCGGCTTCATCGGCGTGGGCACCATGGGGCTGCCCATGGCCAAGAACCTCGTCAAGAAGGGATTCACCGTCACCGCGTTCGACAGCAACCCGGAGGCGGTGAAGGCGGCGGCCGCGGCCGGGATGACCGCGGCGGCCTCCGCGGCGGAGGCGGTGGCCACCGCGGACATCGTGGTGACCATGCTGCCGTCGTCGCCGCACGTGGAATCGGTCTACACCGGCGACGGCGGCGTGCTGGCCGCCGCCCGCAAGGGCACGCTGTGCGTGGACATGTCCACCATCGACCCCGCGGTCTCGCAGCGGGTCGCCAAGGCCGCCCAGGAGCGCGGGGTGCGGTTCATCGACGCGCCGGTGTCGGGCGGCACGCCCCGGGCCACCGACGGCACGCTCGCGATCATGGTGGGCGGCGCCGCCGCCGACTTCGAGGAGGCCCGGCCCGCGCTCGCCGCGATGGGCACCAACGTGATCCACGTGGGGGCGGTGGGCAGCGGCGAGGTGGTGAAGCTCTGCAACAACCTGATCGCGGGGGTGTGCGGGGTGGCGGTGAGCGAGGCCTTCCGCATCGCGGAGGGCTTCGGGATGGATCCGAAGGTGGTCACCGACGTGATCTCCAAGTCTTCCGGCAACACGTTCCTGATGGGCTTCATGCACCCGGTGCCGGGGCTCATGCCCGGCGCGGCCTCGAGCAACGACTACAAGCCGGGCTTCATGACCGACCTCATGTGCAAGGACCTGGGGCTGGCCGTCGACGCCGCCCGCAACCTCCGGGTGCCGCTCTTCGTGACGCCGGCGGCCCAGCAGGTCTACCGGCTCGCCTCCTCCCACGGGCTCGGCCGGCGCGACTTCACGAGCGTCTACTCGTTCCTGAAACCGTCGTCGGGCCAGGCACCCGTCTAGCCGGGGAGGGCGGAAGCTCATGAGTCGTCGGCTGAAGCGCTGGCTGATCGTCCTGGGCGTGCTGGCCGTGCTGGGGGTGGCCTTCGTCTGGAGCCTGCCCGAGATCGTGAAGTGGCAGGCCCTCAAGCAGATTCCCGCCATCACCGGGCGGGCGGCCAGCATCGAGGACATCGACATCAACCTCTTCACCGGCCGGGTCGCGATCAAGAAGTTCCGGCTCGCCGAGGCGGATCCGGCCCAGACCTTCGTGGAGTTCGAGCGCTTCGACGTCCGGGTGGTGCCGTGGTCAGTCGTCTTCGGCAACGTGCGGATCGCCGAGCTGCGGCTCACCGCGCCCACCGTGAACCTCGTCCGCGTGAGCTCGACCGAGTTCAACTTCTCGGACATCCTGAAGCGGCTCGCCACCGCCAAGGAGGGGGCGCCGCCCCCCAAGCCGGTCGACCCCAACGCCAAGTCGCGCTGGACGATCGCGGTGAACCACTTCGCGCTGGTCCGGGCCAACATCACCGCGGTCGATCGCGCGGTGACCCCCACCAGCGAGTGGAAGGTGCGCGATCTGAACATCGAGGCCGGCAACCTCACCACCCGACCCTCCGGCCCGGTGGGGACCCTCGCG
>DATFAJ010000265.1:0-2009 GCA_035254745.1 Candidatus Methylomirabilota bacterium
AGGGCTCGGGCGGGTCGTCCAGGAACAGCCACGGCAGGTGCGCGGGACCGAGGGCGGCCGACCACGGCGAGTCGGCGGCGAGCGGCACCAGGGTCTGGTAGGCGTTGCGGATGCGCGGAGTGCCCTTCCACCGCTCGCGCGCGGTGGGGTTGATCGGCTGCTCCATGAAGCCGTCCGGCCCCGGCTTGACCGACGCCTGGCGGTTCTGGGCCGGCCGGTTGAGGCGCACCGTCGTGCCGAGGATGCCGCCCGGCACCTCGAGCGCGCCGACCAGCGCCGCGAGCACGGTGCGGGCCCAGCAGCACTCGTAGCCGCCCCAGCCGTTGGTCACCGTCTTGCCGAGGAGCACCGCCACCGGCCGGTTCGGATACGTGACGCCGTCGATGTCGATGGTCGCGCCCACCGTCGCGTGCGCGAGGTAGCCGCTCGCGAGCCGCCGGATGGTCTCGACCGGCACGTCGGCGATCGCGGCCGCCCATTCCGGGGTGTAGGGCGCGAGGTGGGCGATCAGGTGCGCGAACGCCGGGCGCACCCGCTCGCTCACGGACCGGCGCGCCCCGTCCGCGCCGATCTCGATGCCCGCCGCGATGTAGGAGCCGTCGAGGGCCGGCGTCAGGCACTGGGGCTCGTCGAAGGGCACGGCCCGCTCGCGGCCGCGATCCCACACCAGGGGCTTGCCGGTCTCCGGGTCGCGCAGGTAGTACCCGCCCGGGCCCACCAGGTAGGGCCCACTGGTCATGCGCTCGAGGAACGGCACGTCGCACACCGCGCGCCAGTCGCGCTCGCGCAGGATCACGTGGAGCAGCGCGAAGAGCACCGCGGCATCGGTCTTGGGGCGGACCGGCACCCACTCGCTGGCCCCCGCGCCGGTGACCGAGAGGTGCGGCTCGAGCTGCACCCACTCGAGCCCGCGGACCCGCGCCTCCGCGTGACGGAAGACCCCGGTCACGCCGCCCGAGGCGTCGCCGTTGTAGCCGAACGACAGCACGAAGTCGCAGCGGGGCACGTCGGCGGCGACGGTGAATGCGCGGTGCCAGAACTCGCCGTAGAGATGCTCGGAGTGATAGCACTTGACGCCCTGGCCGCTGCCGATGCCCTGGTCGACCGGCCCCCACGCGGCCAGGAAGGCCGCGAAGGTGCCGAGGTAGGCCGGCGCGATGCCGCCCGACCCGAAGGTCACGGCCAGCCGCGGATAGCCCGCGTCGTCAGTGAGGCCCTTCGCCCGCAGGCCGTTCAGCCGGTCGGCGAGGAGCGCGAGCGCGGCGTCCCAGGAGATCGGCTCCCACCCCGGGTCCTGGTCACGGCCCTTGCGCGGGTTCGTGCGCCGCATCGGCGTCGGCACGCGGGCCGGGTTGTAGAGCTTCTGGATGAGGCCGTAGGCGCGCACGCAGACCTTGCCGCAGGCGGGGTGGATCCCGGCTATGTCGTGGTTGGGCTCGACGCCCACCGCGACACCGTCCTTGACGATCACCTTCAGGAGGTCCGGCCCCGCCACGCACTGGTAGCAGTAGACTGGGATCCTCTCGACCGGCGCCGTCGCCATGGCCGCGCTCACCGGCCCGCCGCGGTGAGCTTCCGGTGCTCGAGCGACTCGAAGAACGCGTCGATGCGGTTCTTGATCTGTGCCTCCGCGTAGTAGCGCGGGTCCTCGAGGTCGGACTCCACCATCAGGGTGGGCACGCCCAGCTCGCGCGTGAAGTAGTCGCGCATGTCCCCCTGCCCGGCCGAGAAGAGCCGGCACGACTTGATCGAGTGGATGACCAGGGCGTCGGCCCGCCACTCCTCGACGTAGCGCTTGATCTGGGCGTAGCGGGCCACGATCGAGCGGTTGGTCAGGTTCTCCCGCAGCATCTGCTCCGCGATCGACTCGAGGGGCCGGCGCGGGTCGTGGCGGAAGCCCCACTCCCAGATCCCGCCGACGGTCGAGTACGTGGACTGCACCGCCACCGCCCCCCACCGGGCGAAGAGATTCCGGAAGCTCCGGTAGAACGGATAGGGCGGCGGGCCCT
>DATFAJ010000266.1:0-4209 GCA_035254745.1 Candidatus Methylomirabilota bacterium
GTTCAGCAGCATGGCACCTCCGTCGGGGCCCCGCCGGCCTGGCCCCTTCGATTCGTCGAAATCTGGCCCTTTCCAGGTGCCAGCATCGGGGCTAGGATAGCCGTGCTCGAACGAACACGGAAGGAGGAAATGACATGGCGAGCAAGGCGGACGATCTCGAGACGCTCGAGGCCTTGAACCGGGGATATCTCCTCGCGGCGGAGACGTCCGACGTGGCCTGGTACGCGGAGCACCTGGCCGAGGACTACCGCGCCACCAACCCCGACGGATCCTTCGCGGACAAGGCGGGCTTCCTGGCCCGCATCGGACGGCCCCACACCATGACGAACCTCCGCGCGCCCGAGGTCTCCATCCAGCGGGTGGGCGACCTGGCCCTGATCCACGCCAGCTTCGAGGACACGCGGCCGGACGGCAGCCACGGCCGGGGACGCTACACCGACATCTGGCAGCGGCGGAACGGGCGCTGGCTCTGCGTGTCCGCCCACTTCACGAGGTGCTGACCATGACCACCGACCAGGCGACGCTCGAGGCGCTCAACCGTGAGTACATCCGATCGGTCAGCGAGGCGGACGTGCGGTGGTTCGACGCGAACCTGGCCCCCGACTTCGTCAACAGCAACCCCGACTGCTCGCTGGTGGACCGGGCGGGCTTCCTCGCCCAGATCGGGCGCGGATCGACGGTGAAGAACCTCGCCATCGAGGACGTGCTGATCCGCGTGCTGGGCGACGGGGCGCTGATCCACGCCCGCACCACCTACACCAGGGCGGACGGCCAGCCGGGCGCCGGGCGCTACACCGACGTGTGGGCCCGGCGCGGGGCCAGCTGGGTGTGCGTGGCGGCCAACGTCACGCGCCTCTGAGGCGTGGGCCCGGCGGCGGGCCCGAGCAGGGAGCATCCCCGCGCGAGGAGCCAGGCATGCTCGACATCGCACACCTGAGGGCGGACACCCCGGGCGTCGACACTGTCCTTCACTTCAACAATGCCGGCTCGGCCCTGCCGCCCCGGCCGGTCATCGAGGCCGTGACCGGCCACCTGCAGCGCGAGGCCGCCATCGGCGGCTACGAGGCGGCGGCCGAAGCGGCCGATCGCGTCGAAGATGCCTACGAGGCCCTCGCCACGCTGATCGGCGCGCGCCCGAACGAGATCGCGGTCGTGGAGAACGCCACGCGCGCCTGGGACATGGCGTTCTACGCGGTCCCCTTCCGGCCGGGTGACCGCGTCGTCACCGCCCGGGCCGAGTACCTGTCGAACTACCTCGCGTTCCTGCAGATGAAGGCGCGCGTGGGCATCGAGATCGACGTGGTCGAGAGCGACGCCTCCGGACAGATCGACCTCGCCGCGCTCGAGCGCGCGATCGGGCCGCGTACGAAGCTGATCGCGATCACGCACGTGCCCGGCCGGGGCGGGCTCGTCAATCCGGCGGCCGACGTCGGCCGCATCGCCGCGCGCCACGGCATCCTCTACCTGCTCGACGCCTGCCAGTCGGTCGGCCAGCTCGCGGTCGACGTGCGGCGGCTCGGCTGCCACGTGCTCTCGGCCACCGGCCGCAAGTACCTGCGCGGGCCCCGCGGCACCGGCTTCCTCTACGTGCGGCGCGACACCGTCGAGAGGCTCGAGCCGCCGTTCATCGATCTCCACGCCGCCACGTGGATCGACGCCGACACCTACGTCGTCCGCGACGACGCGCGCCGGTTCGAGAGCTGGGAGCGATACGTGGCCGGCCAGATCGGCCTGGGCGTCGCGGCCCGCTACGCGCTGCGGCTGGGCGTCGACGCGATCGAAGCCCGGGTCAAGGCGCTCGCCGCGCTGCTGCGCCGGGAGCTCGCGCAGCGACCCGGCGTCACCGTGCACGATCGCGGAGTGGAGCAGTGCGGCATCGTCTCCTTCCTCAAGGACGGCGAGGCGCCGGCCGCGACGCGCGACCGGCTGCGCGCCATGCGTATCAACGCCCACGAAGCGCGCCTGTCGCGGATCGATTCGCCCGAGGGCGGGACCGACGCGCTCGTCCGCGCCAGCGTGCACTACTACAACGACGAGTCGGAGGTGGAGCGCTTCGTTCGGGCCGTCGCGGGATAGTCTCGCCGCCCGGCACCGGTCACCGACGGGTCGCCTCGAGATGGGATCCGGCCTCCACTTCTAGTCCGATCGCGCCGGCCGGCGCAGCATCCAGAAGGCCCCGCAGCCCACCGCGTACGCGGCGATGGACAGCTGGAACGCGAGGCGGTAGCTGCCCGACAGATCGAAGATCAACCCGCTCGCCCAGGCGCCGCCCCCCGCACCGAGCCCGGTGCCGATCGAGATCACGCCCAGGATGGCGCCGAGGTGCGGGCCCTGGAAGAGATCGGCGGTCTTGGCGGTGATCTGCGGGCCGCGCGCGCCCCAGGTGAGCCCGAAGAAGCAGGCGTGCATCCACAGCAGCGCGTGCTGGTCGGAGCGCGTGACGAAGAGCGCGCAGATCACGCCCACGATCGAGACGAGGTAGGCGAGGATCGCGGAGACCTCGCGCCCGATGTAGTCCGAGATCGTCCCGGTGCCGATGGTCCCGACCACCGCCAGGAGGCTCCCGGTGCCGAGCACGCTCGCCGCGTAGAGCGGGTCGAAGCCCACGTCGATCGCCCAGGCGAGCTGGTGCAGCGAGACCAGGAAGCTCCCGAGGCCGGTGAGCAGGTACACCGCGAAGAGCAGCCAGAAGTGCGGCGTCCGCATCGCCGCGGCCACCGTCCAGACCCGGGCGGGCGGCTCGAGGCGGTGGGCCCGGGTCCGGGGCCCGGCGTCCGCGGGGGCGGGCTCGCGGGTCGGGAAGGCGCGGACGATCGGGATCACCGCGGCCGTCATGACCGCGGCGAGGGCCAGGTACGAGCGCCGCCAGCCGACCGAGGAGATCAGGAGCTGCACCACCGGAGCGGACGTGGCACGCCCGAAGCCGTTGGCGGACTGCACGATCGAGATCGCGAGCCCGCGGCGCTGCACGAACCAGCGCGAGAGGATCGGGACCGAGACCACGAGGCCGAGGCAGTTCGACCCCATGGTCATCACGAAGCCGTAGAGCAGGACGACCTGCCAGAGCGAGGACACCGCCGCGTTGGCCGCGAGCCCACCCGCCAGCAAGATCGCGCCCGCGGTGACGAGCACCCGGGTCCCGAGGCGGTCCACGAGGGCGCCGACGAGCGGCGAGCTGATCCCGATCACGAGCTGCGAGATCGAGTACGCCACCGAGGTCTCGGCCCGGCCCCACCCGAACTCCCCGAGGTAGGCCACCAGGAACACCGCGTAGGAGTGCATCAGGCCCTGCGCGATCGCGTAGCCGAAGAAGGCGCCCGCCACCACGGTCCAGCCGGTGAAGAGCCACCGACGCACGGCGGCAGTTTCTCACGGAGCGGCGCGCGTCGGGCCGCAACTTCTCGCCCCGCGCCACGCCTTCCCGTCGGCGGGCCCTCGGGCCCCTCAGTTGCGCGGCGGCACTGGCCGCGGTAACGTGCGCCTCTGAGGGGTGGACGTGGCGCGACGCGACTTCGCGAGTGCGCCACACGCCGGGAGCAGATGCGGTGAGCGACAGCGTGAGCCCGGGGTTCGTGGAGGCGGTCGCCACCGCCTTCCTGCGACGGCGGCTGCACAGCCGTCGCCTGCGCGCCGCCGCCGTGCGCGGGCTCACCGGCATCTCGACCGGCGCGGGCGGCCGCCTGCAGCTGGATTTCGACCACACCGCGATCCCCGCGGCCCGCGTCTCGCCGTGGCTCGCCGCGCACGCCCGCGAGATCGAGGGCGCCCCCGCGCCTCCCGCGGATTCGCCCGGCGTGCCCCCGCTGTCCATCGTGGTCATGGTCGTCGGGTCGCGCGGCGACGTGCAGCCGTTCATCCCGATCGCGCGTCGGCTCGCCGAGCGCCACCGCGTCCGCGTCGCGACCCACCGCGAGTTCCGGCCCATGGTCGAGCAGGCCGGCCTGGAGTTCTATCCCCTCGGGGGCAATCCCCACCAGCTGATGGAGTACATCGTCAAGACCGGGGGCAGCATCCTTCCGACCCGCGTCGATCAGATCTGGGAAGACGTGCCGAAGAAGCGGGCGATGATCACCGAGATCCTGGAATCCACCTGGCGCGCCTGCACGGAGGCGGACCCCGACCGGCCGGGGGCGCCGCCGTTCCGGGCCGACACCATCGTGGCCAACCCGCCCAGCTACGGCCACATCCACTGCGCGGAGGCGCTGCACA
>DATFAJ010000267.1:0-2765 GCA_035254745.1 Candidatus Methylomirabilota bacterium
CCGAGGCCGACGCGGAGGCCGCCGCGGTCGAGCGGCTCTGCGAGCGGCTCGGGGTGGCCTGCCGGGTCGAGCGGGTTACGGTTCGGCGCGGGCCGCCCTGGGACGGGCTCGAGGCGGAGAGCCGGCGGGCCCGACACGCGGCCCTCGTGCGCGCGGCGCACGCGGTGGGCGCGGTGCGCATCGCGACCGGCCACACCGCCGACGATCAGGCCGAGACGGTGCTGATGCGGCTGCTCCAGGGCGCGGGCCCCCGCGGGCTGGGCGGGATCGCGCCGGTCCGGGGAGCTCTCGTGAGCCCGCTCATCGAGACCCGGCGGTCCGAGATCGTGGCCCACCTGGACGCGCGGGGACTGAGCGCGGCCGAGGACGCGAGCAACCGCGATCCGCGCTTTCTCCGCGCGCGGATCCGACACGACCTGCTGCCGTTCATGGCCGAGCTCACCGGAGGCTCGGTGGTCGAGGCCCTCGCCCGCTCGGCCGCGGCGGCGCGCGCGGTGGTGGCCGATCTCGAGGCCCGGGCCCGCGCCGACCTCGAGCGGCTGGCCGCGCGGGACCCGGCCGGATTCGTCCTCGACGTGGGCCCGCTGGAGGCGGAGCCGATCGAGCTGGCCGCGGAGACGATCCGGCAGGCGGCCGCCCGGCTCGGCGAGACGCGCCCGCTGCGCGGTCCGGCCCAGCGCGCGCTGCGCCGCCTGCTCGGCGAGGCGCCGCGGCGCCGGTCGGTGCGCCTGGGCCGGCTCGTCGTCGAGCGCAGCGGCCGCCGGCTGCGGGTGGGCCCGCCCGACCTGCTCGCCGTCGCGACACGCGCGTGGGCGGCTCCGGGCGCGCTCGACCTGCCGGAGATCGGCGGGCGGCTCACCGCGCGGGTCTTCCCGCGCGGCCCCGACTACGTGGTGCCGCGCGAGCGCACGCGCGCGGCGTTCGACGCGGACCTGCTGCCCGCCGCGCTCACCGTGCGCGCCCGCCGTCGCGGCGACGTCTTCGCGCCGTTCGGCGCCACCGGGCTCCGGCGCCTCAAGTCCTTTCTGATCGACGCGGGTGTTCCTCGATGGCAGCGCCCCCGCACCCCGCTCGTCGAGGCCGCGGGCGACATCGTGTGGGTGGCGGGTGTGCGCCGCGGCCAGCGGGCGCCGATCACCGCCGCCACCACGCGCATCCTCGAGCTCGCGCTCGAGGCGGCTGGTACGGCCCCGGACCCGGCGGTAAGATGATTGGCGGAGGCCCGAGATGACGATCCGACGCGCTGTGCTCTCGTCCGTGGCTCTGCTCGCGGCCCTCCTGCTTCCGGTGGCTCCGGTCGCGGTCGCCCAAGCGCCTCCCACGCCTGCGCGGCCGCCCGCGCCCGCGCCCACGCCCGAGTCGAAGGCGCTCCTGCGCGCGCTGGAGGACGCGTTCGTGTCCGTCGCGGACCGCGCCACCCCGTCGGTGGTCAACGTGAGCGTGAGGGTGAAGCCGGAGGCGGCGCAGGAGGGAGCGCCGTCGCCCGAGATGGAGGAGCGCTTCCGCGAGTTCTTCGGGCCCGAGCTGTTCGAGCGCTTCTTCCGCCGCCGCGCGCCGCGCGAGGACGGCCGCGCGGCCGGCTCTGGCGTCATCGTGGATCCGCGCGGCTACATCCTCACCAACAACCACGTGGTCGAGAACGCGACCGCGATCGAGGTGCGGCTGTCCGACGACCGCAAGTTCACCGCCACCCTGGTCGGGCGCGACGCGCGCACCGATCTGGCCGTGCTCAAGGTCGAGAGCCCGGCGCCCCTGCCGGTGGCGGACCTGGGCGACTCCGACACCCTCCGGGTGGGCCAGTGGGCCATCGCCATCGGCAATCCGTTCGGCCTCGACCGCACCGTGACCGCGGGCATCATCTCGGCCACCGGCCGCACCCACGTGGGCGTCGCCACCTACGAGGCCTTCATCCAGACCGACGCGTCCATCAACCCCGGCAACTCGGGCGGCCCGCTGCTCAACCTGGACGGGCGGGTGATCGGCATCAACACCGCGATCGTCTCGAGCGGGCAGGGCATCGGCTTCGCGATCCCCATCACGATGGCGCGCGACATCATGACCCAGCTGATCGCCCGGGGCCGGGTGGTGCGCGGCTGGCTCGGGGTCGTGATCCAGGACCTCACCCCCGAGCTGGCCGCGGGCTTCGGGGTCCGGGAGGACGCGGGGGTGCTGGTGGCCGAGGTGATGAAGGACGGCCCCGCGGAGGCCGCCGGCCTCAGGCCGGGCGACGTGATCACCGGCTTCGGCGGGACCGCGATCAAGGACGTGACCGATCTCCAGAAGCGCGTGGCCGCGGTGGAGCCGGGACGGCCCACCCCGATCATGGTGATGCGCGACCACGCCCCGCTCGCGCTCAGCGTGAAGGTGGGCGAGCAGCCCACCGACGAGGCGATGGCCGAGGCCGAGGGCAGCAGCGAGGACGTGCTGGGCCTGACTGTGGAGCCGATCACGCCCGAGACGGCCCGGCAGAACCACCTCTCGGCCAGCAGCGGCCTCCTGGTCACCGAGGTGGCCCCGGGGAGCCCGGGCGCGGAGGCGGGCATCAAGCCGGGCGACGCCATCGTGGAGGTGAATCGGCGCCCGGTGGCCGACGCGGCCGCGTTCCGGCAGATCGCGGCCGCGCTCAAGCCCGGCGAGTCGGTGCCGGTGTATCTCCAGCGAGGCGGGGGGCGCAACGAGTACGTGATGCTGACCGTCCCGCGCCCCTGACCCCGCCCGCGACGCAGAGCTCCTTTTGGGTCCACGAGTTGAGACCTTCTCTTTCC
>DATFAJ010000268.1:0-4506 GCA_035254745.1 Candidatus Methylomirabilota bacterium
GCCTACCTCGCCGACGCCGCCCGGAGGGAGATCACCCCCCACGCGGCATCCGCGAGCGGACGGGCCCGCTCGCCGCGCTGGCGCGCGTTCGGGTCGTTGGCGGTGCCGGCGATCACGCGCCCCATGATGCCCTGCGCGATCGCCGCGAGCCGGAACATCGCGAACCCGACGTAGAAATCCCAGTCCTCGATCCCGGCGCGGCCGGTGCGCCGGCAGTACGCGGTCAGGTACGCCTCCTCCGTGGGGATGCCCAGCGCGCTCAGGTCCCCGCCCTCGAAGCCCTCCATGCTGTCCGCGCTCAGGTGGTAGGGCATGCAGTTGTAGGCCAGATCGGCGAGCGGACTCCCGAGGGTGGACAGCTCCCAGTCGAGCACCGCCACCACCCGCGGCTCGGTCGGGTGCAGGATCAGGTTGCCGGGCCGGAAATCGCCGTGGACCACCGTGGCGCGCTCCTCGGCCGGCACGTGCTCGGGCAGCCAGGCGATGAGCTGCTCCATGGCCTCGATGCGCTCGGTCTCGGAGGCGCGGTACTGCACGGTCCAGCGATGGATCTGCCGCGCGAAGTAGGAGCCCGGCCGGCCGTAATCGGTGAGGCCGGTCGCCTCGAGGTCCACCTGGTGGAGCGTCGCGAGCACCTCGTTCATCGAGTCGTAGACCCGGCCGCGGTCGGGCGGGCTCATCCCGGGCAGCAGCGGGTCGGCGACCACCCGCCCCCGCACCCACTCCATGATGAAGAACGCGGTGCCGATGACCGCGTCGTCCCCGCAGAGCGCGTAGGTGCGCGGCACCGGCACCCGCGTCGGCGCGAGCGCGGTCATGATCCGGTACTCGCGGTCGACCGCGTGGGCGGAGGGCAGGAGCTTGCCGGGCGGCTTGCGGCGCAGCACGTACTCGCCGCCGGGCGAGGAGAGCCGGTAGGTCGGGTTGGACTGGCCGCCCTGGAACTGGGTCACCGCGACCGGCCCCTTGAAGCCCTCGACGTGCGCGGCCATGTACCGCTCGAGCGCGGCCACGTCGAAGCGGTGCGTCTCGCGCACCGGAATCGTGTCGGTGGTCGAGCTCACCTCGGCGGCGCTGCGCGGGGCGTGATCCGTGGTCATGGGCGGCGGGTTCCGATTATGCGGCGCGCGCCCGGGGTGGGCAACCGCAAGTTTGTGTCGTACCGGGAGCTTCACTCGATCACGTGATCCGCCCGCACGAGCAGCGACGGCGGGACCGTGAGGCCGAGCGCCCGGGCGGTCTTCATGTTGATCACGAGCTCGAACGCGGTGGGCTCCTCGACGGGGAGGTCGGCCGGCCGCGCGCCCTTGAAGATCTTGTGCGCGAGCCGGGCGGCGCGACGATACATCTCCGGGTAGTTCACGCCGTAGGTGACCAGGCCGCGGGCGAACTCGGTGGACGCGTAGATCGCCGGCAGCCGATGCCGGGCCGCGAGATCGACGATGACGAGCTGATTCGCCTGGGTGAGGGTGTCGAGCCCGACGATCAGCGCGTCCGATCGCAGCCGGGTGGCCGCGCCGAAGGCCGGCTCCAGGTCCTCGGGCCGGCGCACGTCGAGCAGGTGGGGCTCGATGTCCAGGGATCGGGCCGCCCGCTCGATCTCTCTCCACTGGGCCGGGAGCGCGGGGTTGCTCATGTTGAAGAGCCCCGCGATGCGAGTCGCGCGCGGGACCAGCTCCCGGAGCAGCTGCACGCGCTTCGGGTAGATCTCGGTCACCGCGGCGCTCAGGCCCGTGACGTTGCCGCCCGGATGGGCGAGGCTCGCGACGAGACCCGACCCGACCGGATCGCCCACTCCGATGATCACGACCGGGATCGTCGCGGTGGCGTTCTTGGCCGCCAGCGCCGCGGGCGTGCCCCTCGTCAGGATCAGGTCCACCTTCAGCCGGACCAGCTCGCCGACCAGACCCGGGAATCGCCCGTCCTGGCCGTCGGCCGATCGATACTCGATGGCGAAGCTCTCCCCCTCGACGTACCCCAGCTCTCGCAGCCCCCGGCGAAAGCCCTCGACGTTGGCCGCGTTGATCTCGATCGACGTCCTCTCGACCATGCCGATGCGATAGAGCCGCTCCGGTCGCTGCGCCTCGCCGACGAACGGTGCGGCGAGGCTGGCCCCGGCCAGGCTACCCAGGAACACACGTCGGCTGATGCCGGCCATTCCCGTGCCCGGGCTGGACGACCCGGACCGCGACGCGCTCGTGCTCACGATCCTCCGAATCCGAATCACCGAATCCCCCTCACCACGCGATCGGGCTCCTCGACTCCTCCCGCTGCCGGGGAAAACCGCAGGCAAGCGAGATGCCACGGGCAGCGCCTCGCAAATGCGCGAGGTTGGACGGCGGTCTCGACGTCCTGATCAGGCAGAGATGGCCCTCGTCCGGGAGTTGTGCCCGAGCGCGCCGAGTGGTGAGAGCGACGGTCGGGTGTGGTGCGCTTACTGGGTACGCTGCAGGCCGCCCGCGCCTACGATCGCGGCACCGCCGACGCGCCGCCGTCCGGCGGAGCTTCCCAGATGCGGCCCGACCGCTGCCGCCAGGCGAGCGTGAGCGTCGTGATCAGGAGCAGGCCCATCGTCCCGCCCACCGCGCAGGCCCGCAGCACGCCCCAGCGCTCCGCCACCGTTCCCATGATCAGCGAGCCGATCGGGACCATGCCCGCGAAGACCAGGGCGTAGAGGCCCATGATCCGCCCGCGCAGCTCGTCGGGGACCGTGATCTGCACCGTGGTGTTGCAGGCGGTCATGAAGGTGATCTGCGCGCAGCCGAGCGCCATCAGCACCGCGGCGGCCAGTCCGAATCGGTGCACGAAGGAGAGCACGAGCAGCAGCGCGGCCGCGGTGAGCGCGGGGCCCACCACCGCCCAGAGTGGCGGGCGACCCACCGAAAAGGTGGCCACCGCCAGCGCGCCGATCACCGCCCCGACCCCGAGGGACGCCATCAGCAGACCGAAGCCGTGCGCGCCCTCGTGGAGCACGTTGCGCGCGATCAGCGGCACCAGCACGTTCATGTTGACCACGAAGAGGCTCACCGAGAGGAGCAGGCCGAACACCAGCGCGATGCGGGGCGTGCCGAGCGCGTAGCGGACGCCCTCCGCGATCTCCGCGCCCATGCCGAGCCCGCTCCGCGGCCGCGGCGCCCCTTCGGTGCGGATCGCCATCAGCGCCGCGATGACCGCGAGGAAGCTCAGCGCGTTGAACAGGAAGGCGGCCGCGGTGCCGTAGCGCGCGACCAGCAGGCCGGCCGCGGCCGGGCCCACCACCCGGGCCCCGTTGAACACCGCGGAGTTGAGCGCGATCGCGTTCATCAGGTCGCCGCGGGGGACCAGGTGGGCGATGAAGGACTGCCGCGCCGGCATGTCGAGGGTGTTGGCGAGGCCGTAGAGCGAGGCCAGCACCGCCACGTGCCAGAACTGCACGTGGCCGCTCGCGACCAGCGCGGAGAGGGTGAAGGCCTGGAGCATCAGGGCGGTCTGGGTGCCGATCAGCATGCGCCGCTTGTGCACGCGGTCGCTGATCGCCCCGCCGAGGAACGAGAAGAGCAGGATCGGGCCGAACTGGAGCGTGCCGATGAGGCCGAGCCGGAACGGCGAGTTGGTCAGCTCGAGCACGAGCCACGACTGGCCCACGCTCTGCATCCACGTGCCGATGAGGGAGACGAGCTGCCCGCTCCAGAATAGCCGGAAGTCGCGGTGACGGAGAGCGCGGAGGCCCGCGGGAACGGCCATGGTCCGCTATACTGTGCCACGGATGCCTCGGGTCGTCGCCGTACCGTTGGGCGCGCTCCTCTGCGCGCTCGCGCTCCTCGCGCCGGCGGGTCCCGTCCGCGGTGTCGCCCCCGCGGTCGCGCAGGCGGACCGAGGCCTGGCCGGGCAGCTCCTGGTCGCCACCGAGGGGCTCCAGGATCCACGCTTCGCGCGCACCGTGGTCTACGTCGTCCGCCACGACGCGGATGGCGCCTTCGGGCTGGTGGTCAACCGGCCCGGGCCCGAGATGCCGCTAGCCCCGCTGCTGCGCCAATTCGGTCTCGACGACCGGGGCGTCACGGGCGGGATCCGCGCGAACTACGGCGGCCCGGTCGAGCTCGGGCGCGCGTTCGTGCTGCACACCGGGGAGTACGCGACCGCGGGCACCGAGCGCCTCGGGGGCGACCTGGCGCTGACGTCGCAGCCGGCCGTGCTCGGCGACATCGCGCGCGGGACGGGACCGCGCCGCTACCGGCTCCTGCACGGCTACACGGGCTGGCGGGGCGGGCAGCTCGAGAGCGAGATCGACGCGGGCGCCTGGATCACCGCGTCGGTCGACGCCGACATCCTCTTCGACGACGACTACGCCACGAAGTGGGACCGCGCGATGGCCCGCCGCCGCCTCACCATCTGATCGGGGTCAGGTCTTACATTCCGACATTTTCGTGCCCGGGTGTCTCGCCTCCCGCCTGAGAAATTTCGGAATGTAAGACCTGACCCCACTAATAGGTGGGGGCGGCGGGGCCGGTGATCGGAACGTTGACG
>DATFAJ010000269.1:0-3737 GCA_035254745.1 Candidatus Methylomirabilota bacterium
ACGGGCGCCATGGTTGAAATTGGTCGGGGCGACTGGATTTGAACCAGCGACCCCTTGACCCCCAGTCAAGTGCGCTACCGGGCTGCGCCACGCCCCGACCCAACGGGCATTGTACGGGCACGGTGGGGCAAACTCAAGACGAGCGGCCGGAACGGGGGGCGGCGAGGCGCTGGCGGATGGCCTGCAAACGACTCCGGGTGCGCTTGAGTGCGTCTTCCAGGGTGGCCCCGCGGAGCCCCAGGTCCATCTGGTCGAGGCCGCGAGACTCGCTGCGCAGGCGCTTCTTGGCACCCTCGAGGGTGAGGCGCTCGTCGTAGAGCAGCGTCTTGATCCGCAGGACCAGATCGAGATCGGCCTTGCGGTACAGCCGCTGCCCCGCCGGGTTCTTCTTCGGGCGGAGCAGCTTGAACTCGGACTCCCAGTAGCGGAGCACGTAGGCGGGAATCTCCGTGATCGTCTCGACCTCGCCGATCCGGTAGTAGAGCTTGTCGGGAACCGTGCTCATTTCCCGCAGACCTCCGGGCCTAGACGTTGATCCGGAGCTTCAGACCCTTGCTCGGCTTGAACGTCAGCACCTTGCGCGCGGTGATCTCGATGCTGTCGCCGGTCTGGGGATTGCGGCCGCGGCGCGACGCCTTCTGACGGATCCGAAAGTGCCCGAAGCCGACGATCTTCACGTCCTCGCCCTTCTCGAAGCAGCGGAAGATGATGTCGAAGAGCGACTCCACCACCGAAGCCGACTGCCGCTTGGACAGCCCGTGGGCCGCCACCGCGTTGATCAGATCGTTCTTGGTCAGCGCCGTCACCTCCTCTCGTCGATTTACTTGGCCGGGCCGTGCGTGACGAAGCCCGAATGCCCCTTGCCCTGCAGCTCCTCGCGGGCCGCCGCCGCCTTGGATCGGTCGGGATATCCTCCGACGCGGACCACGTGCAGCGCCTCGTCCCGCGTCACCGTGGCCACCTGCACCGTGAAGCCTTCGGAGCGCAGCGTGCGGGCCAGGCCCTCGGCGTTCTTGCTCTCCTTGAACGCGCCCACCTGCACCCAGTAGCTGCCGCTCGCGGGGGCCTTGGCCGCGCTCTTGCCGGTGGTCGCGGCCGCGGTGCGCTCGGGCGCCTTCGACTTCTCGACCGGCTTGCTGGGCGTCGAGGCGCCCGGCGCCTCGGGCCGAGCCGGCGGCGTGCTCACCACCGGCGGCGTCACGGGGGCCGGGACCGCGGGCGGTGGCGCCGGGCTCGGGCTCGGCATCTGGGCCGCGGGCGGCGGCGCGACCGGCGTCTCCACCTTCGGCGGCGGTGCGGGGGTGGTCGGCAGCGGTACCGGGGCGGGCTCGCTCGGCTTCGTGGTCGTGACCTTCGGCGGCGGTGTCGGCTCGAACCAGCCGCCGATGAGCGGCACCGCGATGACCGCGATCACCGCGAGGACGAGCAAGACCAGGACCGCGCGGAACCAGCCGGTGGCGAAGATGCTGCGCTGTCCATATTCCTCCTGCTCCTCGTCCTCCAGGAAATCGTCGTCTTCGGGGTGCTCGGGGCTCACACGCTCAGTCCTCGTTGGCTGCCAGGTCGTGAAAAGCTAGGCAATGCTACCATCAGTGCGGGAGCCGCTCAAACGAAATCGCTAGGGGTTCTGCCTAGTTAGGGCGTGCCGGCTCAGGCCCGGCGGCGCGCCCGCCCCGGGCGGCCGGCTCCCCGGCCCACCGCCTTGCGGAAGAGCAGCCGCAGCGGCGACCCCGCGAAGCTGTACGCGTGGCGCAGCGAGTTGATCAGGTAGCGCTCGTAGGAGAAGTGGATCTGGTCGGGCAGGTTCACGCGGATCGCGAATGTCGGCGGGCCGATCGCGACCTGCTGCGCCGACTGCACGCGCAGCGCGACGCCGCGCGAGGACATCGGGCGCCGCTCCACCGCCTGTCGCAGCGTGGACAGCAATTCGCCCGGCTGCACGCGCTTCTGCGCTTCCGCCGCCACCAGGTCGACCTGGTCGAACAGGTCACGCAGGCCGAGCCCGGTCACCGCGGAGGTGAAGCAGACCGGCGCGTGCTCGAGGAACGGCAGCCGCTCGTAGATCTGGGTGGTGACGTCGCCCTTGGTGACGAGGCCGGGCGGAACCAGGTCCCACTTGTTGACCGCCACGACGGTGGCGCGGCCCGCGTCGTTGGCGTAGCCCGCGATGTGCGCGTCCTGCGCGGCCACGCCCTCGGCGGCGTCCAGCACGAGCACCGCGACCTGGCAGCGCTCGAGGCTCTTGAGCGCCATCACCACCGCGAGCTTCTCGAGCGGCTCGGTCACCTTGCCCTTGCGGCGGATGCCCGCGGTGTCGATCAGCAGGTAGTCGCGGCCCCGGAAGCTCACCGGGGTGTCCACCGCGTCCCGCGTGGTCCCGGGCAGCTCGTGCACGAGCACGCGCTCGTGGCCCAGCACCGCGTTCACCAGCGACGACTTGCCCACGTTGGGCCGCCCGATGACGGCCACCCGCGTGCCCTGCGTCTCGCTCTCCGGGATCACCGCGGGCGCGCGGTCGCGGCAGGCCTCGAGCAGCTCGGCCACCCCGCGCCCGTGCTCGGCGGAGATGGTCAGGACCGGCGCGAAGCCGAGGCGATAGGCGTCGCCGGTGGGCACGTCCTGCCCTGCCGCGTCGACCTTGTTGACCGCCAGCAGCACCGGCCGGCCGCTCTTGCGGAGGATGCCCGCGATCTCCGCGTCGAGCCCGGTCACCCCGGCGCGGCCGTCGACCACGAAGACCAGCAGGTCCGCCTCGTCGACCGCGGTCAGCACCTGCCGTCGCACGCCCTGCACCAGGTCCGACTCGCTGCTCGGGTCGAAGCCGCCGGTGTCGACCACGGTGGCCTGCCAGCGCTCGTGCACCGCGGTCCCGTAGAGCCGATCGCGCGTGACCCCGGGCACGTCGCGCACAAGCGAGCGGCGGCGCCCGATGAGCCGGTTGAAGAGCGTGGACTTTCCCACGTTGGGGCGGCCCACGATGGCGATGATCGGACGCAGCACCGGCTCTCCCCTCCTCCGCGCCGGCTACCGCCCGAGCAGGGCGGCCAGGAGGGCCGGGGCGGTGGGCTCGACCGGGGTGACCGGGGTGCCGAGCGAGGCGGCCAGATCGGGCGGAGTGAGATCGTCGAGGAACACGCCCGCCCCGTCGCGGAGGGTCACCGCCGGCACGAGCACCTCGTCGCCGAGGCGGCGGCCGCCGCAGGCCGCGTCGCCGAGCTGGAGCTGCCCAAGCTGGATTTGAATGTCGCGCCCGGTCAGGAGACCGGCCACGCCGATGCCGCGGCCGAAGAACTCGTTGCGGATCGGCGCGAGGTCCACCGTCAGGCCCGGGACCGCCAGGCGGTCCAGGAGCGCGCGCATCCGCGGGGCGAAGAGCTCACCGGTCACCACCGTCACGCGGCGCGGGCGCGAAAGGCGCGCGCGCCGCCGGCCGAGCGCGCGGGCCCAGGCGTCCTCGAAGCGGCGGACGAGGCCGATGCCGTCCTCGGCCACCGCGAAGCCCTCGTAGGCGGGGGCGGGTGGCAGCGCGATGCCCCCGCTCAGGTAAAGCTCGTCGGCGGCCCACACGAAGCGGGTGCCGAGAGCGGCCTGGAACTCGTCCTGCCAGCCCTCGATGCTCCGCACGAGCACCGACGCCTCCGCGCCGGTGACCGGGCGGAGATCGGGCAGCCGCTCGCGGTGGCGCGTGAGGCCGACCGGCACCACCGCGGTGGTGGTCACCGCGGGGTGCAGGCGCG
>DATFAJ010000270.1:0-5629 GCA_035254745.1 Candidatus Methylomirabilota bacterium
TCGAAGAAGCTGATCCTGGCAGACCAGGTATCGGAGCGGAAGGTGAAGGCTCTGCTGGCCCGCGTGTCGGGTCTCTCCCGGCGCGCCGTGGAGAAGCTGGCGAAGGGCTAGGGGCGAGAGACCCGCCCGGCGGGGCGCCAGCCCTCGACAATTCCCGGAATTGGTCTATCCACACATGTGGATAGACCTGTGCATAGGTCCCCGGAAAACACGGTAACTATCTGCCCTGATTGGCCTTTCCTGATCGGTCGCCGGCCAGGGTCCGGAGCCGTCCGAGCAGCCGGGCGAGGCCCAGGGTGTCCCGGGCGCAGTACCCCAGGAGGTCCTCCCGCAGCCGGGTCCGCTCGTCGGGCCCGAGCGTCTCGCCGCCCCAGAGCAGGCGCTCCAGCATCACGCTGGCCAGCGCGCCGTCTGCGATCGCGAGGTCGTCGTAGCCGAGGCCGGGGACCAGCGCGGGCAGCACCCGCTTGAGCGAGAAGCTCCCGCCGAACGCCGGATCGTAGACGTGCTCGCGCACGATGGGCAGCAGATCGACGAGCCGCTCCGCGAGGCGCTCGAGGCGCGGGGCCAGCGCGGGCGCGCCCGCCGCGATCCGCCGGATGCACTCGCGCTCGAAGCTCGCCTGGTAGGCCACGATGGTGCGCGCGGGCTCGCACGCGGCGAGGAGTCGCTCCGCCAGCGCGGGGCGCACGTCGTCGGGCCCGTCCGCGAGCCAGGCGTGATGGACGAGCCCGCCCGCGCCGTCCTCCAGGTGGCAGCTCCACTGCACCGGCAGCGGATCCCAGGGGTGGCAGCCGTTCCACACCGGAATCGGGAGCCCCGCGGTCTCGAAGTCGAGGAACGCCACCGGCGAGACGAGAACGCGGAGCGCGCGCTCGAGCCCGGGCTCCACGATCATCCGGCCCGCCTGCACCGCCCGCCGCTGCCGGTCGGCGGTGGCGGCGAGCGCGGTGTCCTCGGGCAGGTCGAAGATGGTCTGGTAGCCCTGCTCGTAGAGCGCGGCCAGCGCGCCCGCCTGCTGCCGGTAGAGCGTGCTCACGTGGTGCTCGGGCGCGGGCGCCCAGCAGCGCTCGAGGAACGGGCACTCGCGGGGCCGCGTGCAGTGCGGTCCGGTCGCCACCTCCGGGCGCGGGCCGGCCAGCATCGCCTGGAGCGCGCCGACCTCGCCCGGCAGCGTGACGAGCCGCGCCTCGGCCGCCGCGGTCACGTCCGCGCGCACGAAGAGGTTGCCGAGGTCCGGGTAGGTGCAGGCCCGGTTGAGATGCATGACCTCCATCCGCCGCACCGGCAGCCCGGCCCGCCGCGCCACGTGTGCCTGGATGGCCACGTCGGCCAGGTGCACCTCCTTCACGCCGGTGGTCGACTTCACCTCGGTGACGCAGAACTCCCCGGCGGCCTCGCGCTCCAGCCCACGCACCAGGATGTCGATCGCGACGTACACGGAATCGGCCCGGAAGCTCGCCTCGTAGATCACGGGAGCCCCGGCGGCGAGCGCCGCCCGCGTGGCCTCGAGACGCGCCTCGTAGGCGTCGTGGGGCAGATCGATCAGCACGCCCCCCGGCACGTGGCTTCGCGCCACCTCGCCCACCCGCCGACCCCGCGCGAACACCGCCTCCTGCATCGGATCGGCCACGAGCTCGGGCGCCCCCGGCTCGTGCACCCGCCACCACAGCTGCTTCGCACACTGCAGCCCCGCCAGCACCCGCGACTTCGACAGCCCGGGCGGTCGCACCGGTAGATCCGCCCCGTTAGCTCGTGGCACGCGCGGATGGGCTCGCGGGTGACCGGGCGGGTGGGGGTGTGGGTGGCCGGCGCGGGGCCGTGCGGAGTGGGCCCCCCGAGTCCGGGGCGCCGCTCGAAGAGCGGCGAGTCCGGCGAGCGGGTGACGGAGCCGGCCCCGCGCCGGCCGCCCGCGCCCCCACCCGTCCGCCTCGCGCGCGGCGCCCGCTCACGGTTGGCCGAACGCTAGAGGGGAATGGCGAGCAGCGTGTCCACCCGGCTGCTGTCGCACACCACGACGCGCTCGCGGAAGCGCAGGGCGCCGTCGTCATCCACCATGACGTCGATGTAGCGTCCGGTGGCGAAGAGGTCCATGGTGCCGTCGCGCATCACCCGGACCACCAGGAAGGGGGTCTCGGCGTGCACCGCGCCGTTGGCCCCGGGGCGGATGGCGGGGAGGCCGACCAGGTGCCGGTAGGCCTGGCGCTCGTAGATGTTGGCCTCGCGCAGGGCGGCCACCCGGTCCTCGAGCATGCCGCGCGAGTCGGCGTAGATCAGGCCCGCCTCGAGGCCGCGGCGATGGTTGTCCGCCGAGGTGATCTTGTAGAGGCACGGGTCGGTGAAGAACCCGGGCCACTGCTCGAGGCGATCGTCGTCGATGGCCCGCGCGTACTCCGCGTTGAGCTGCGCGACGCGCTCGCCCAGCACGTCACTCGCCCATGTAGCGGCGATACGCCTTCCAGAACCCGCGCACCGAGGCCTCGGTGGCCCGCGTCTCCTGCGACTCCGCGCCCTCGCCCCCCATGTTGACCACCGACACCTCGTCCCCCGCCGCGGCGACGCCGCGCTGGACGAAGCCCCCGATGCAGCCGTCCTCCATGGAGACGTAGCCCGCGGGGCCGACCAGGTTGGCCTGCTTGAGACGCCGCCGACGCATGTCGTCGGTGTCGTCGGCGAACCCGAAGTAGGTCCAGTGCAGCTCCATGCCCCCCGGGCCCTTCGGCACCACCTGCCGCACCGCCAGGCAGTTGTTGATCTGCTGGAGCACGAAGCCGGGGAACACGGTGAGGATCTGGAGCTGGATGCCGTCGCCCCACTCGTCCACCGCGTCGAGCAGGCTCGGGTCGGCCAGGCGGTAGCGCTCCTTCTCGGAGCGGATGCCCTGCTCCCGGTAGGCGGTGCTGGTGCGGTCGTCGGGCCGGTCGATCGTGTAGCTCGCGTGATGGCCGCCGTCGGGGCTCACCAGGATCCCACCGCCCTGGGTCAGGCGGGTGATCCGGAACGTCCCGAAGAAGGCGTGGAGGAGGCTCGCGTGGTAGGTGTCCTTCACGTTCTCCACGTAGAGCTTCCAGTTGTTGGGCAGGGCCTGGGTGAACCGCCCCATGACCCGCACCGGCCCCCGCAGCACGCGGCGGATGCGCCCGAGCACCTCCGCGCCCAGGTACTCCTCGATCGGCGGCGTCTCGGGCGAGAGGCTCGCGAACACGAGGCCGTGGAGCGTAGTGGTGCGAAGCTTGCGCGGCCCGTGGTCCGCCTTGCAGAAGGACGGGGGCATGCCCCCGCGACCGTTGCTGCCCTTCTCGAAGGCGATCCCGACCAGGTTGCCTCGCAGGTCGTAGGTCCAGGCGTGGTACACGCACTGGAAGTGGCCACCCGCCGATCCCCCGTCGTCGAGCGCGATCAGCGCGCCACGGTGGGCGCAGCGGTTCTCGAAGGCGTGGATCTCACCCGACGCGCCCCGCACGACGATGACCGGCATCTCGCCCACGAACGTCGTGCGGTAGTCGCCGGGCTTCTCGAGGTCGGACTCGAGGCACGCGTAGCTCCAGGTGGGGCCCTCGAAGATGCGGCGCAGCTCGGCCCGGTAGTTGTCCTCGTCCTGGTAGACCCAGTACGGCACGCGCGCGAGCGACGCGCCCGGCCATTCGTGACGCGCACCCGGGGTCGGCATGGCGGCTCCGCCCGCTACGCGAAGGCGGGCATCACCTCGCGGGCGAAGAGCTCCATCGAGCGCAGGACCCGGGCCTGCTCGAGGTCGCCGAACCAGAAGCTGCAGTTGAAGTGGGTGATGCCCACCTCGCGCTGCAGGCGCTGGATCTGGCGGACGCAGGTCTCCGGCGTGCCGATGACCAGGAAGCGGTCGAGCAGGTCGTCGACGTCGGGCTCCTTGGGGGCGGGCACCGCGATGGCCCGGCCGTTCTCCACCCGCTCGTAGTGGTTGCGGAGGCTGAGCGTCACCCGCATGTTCCAGCGGGCCTCCTCCGCGGCGGCCCGCGCGTCCGCGTCGCTCGTGGTCACGTAGACCGCGCGCTGCACGCCCACCTTGAGCGGCGTCGGCGGCTTGACCTCGGCCACGATCCGATCGAAGAGCCGGCGGAACTCGGCCATGCGCTCGATCGGGACCCCGAAGCCGCCGGTGAGCACGTTGAAGCCGCGGCGCACCGCGCCCTCGACCGAGTCCGGGCTCTGGGCGGTGATCCAGATCGGCGGCCGCGCCTGCTCCATCTGCGGGAAGATCGTGGTCTCCGGGATCTTGTAGATCTTGCCCTCGTAGCTGAACGGCCCGCCCGCGAGCGCCCGCAGGATGACGTCGACCGACTCCTCCCATCGGGCCCGCCCGCTCTCGAGCTCGAGCCCGAAGCGCTCGAACTCGTAGTGCTGGTAGCCGCGGCCGAGCCCGATGTCGAGCCGGTCCCCGGCGAGGATCGCCAGCGTCGCGATCTCCTCCGCCACCACCAGCGGGTGGTGGAGCGGCACCACGATGACCGCGGTGCCCACCCGGAGGCGGGTGGTGCGCGCCGCGATGTAGGTGGCGAGCTGGACCGGGCGCGAGAGGTAGCCGTAGGTCGAGAAGTGGTGCTCGGCGAGCCAGATGTTGTTGAATCCGAGGGTCTCGGCCGACTGGGCCATCTCGACGGCCCGCCCGTAGATCTCCCGGGACGACCGGGCCGACGGCGACTGCATCAGGAGGAAGGTCCCGAAGTTCATGGGCGGGATATTGCGCTGGCCCGCGACCGGGGTCAAGCCGGGCCGAGGGCCAGGAACTCCCGCGCGTTGTCGCCCAGGAGCCGCCGCCGGGTGGCCGCGTCCAGCGCGACGCCGGCGAGCGCCGCGATCGGATCGTCCACGCCCATCTTGAACGGGTAGTCGCTGCCCAGCACGATGCGCTCGGGCCCGAACGTCTCGAGCGCGAAGGCGAGCACCCGCGGCGACAGCGTGAGCGAGTCCACCCAGATCCGCCGGGCGTACGCGCTCGGCGGCTCGGGGATCGCGGCGTGCGCGTCCGCGATCGCGGTCCAGCCCTGGTCGAGGCGCGGCAGGATGTAGGCGAAGGCGCCGCCGCCGTGGGCGAAGCACCAGCGCAGCGTCGGCCACCGGTCGAGCACGCGGCCGAAGATCACCCGGGTCATCGCGAGCGCGGTCTCGAGCGGGAAGCCGGCGACCTGGGTGAGGTTGTCCTTGCGGAAGCGCGGGTCGCCCAGGATCGGCGCCTGCGGGTGGACGAAGATCGCGACGCCCAGGGCGGCCGCCGCGTCCCACACCGGGGCCAGCGCCGCGTCGTCGAGGTCGAGGCCGGCCACGTTGGCCCCGATCTCGACCGCGGGAAAGCGGAGCACGGACACCACGCGCTCGAGCTCCTTCACCGCGAGGTCGGGCGCCTGCATCGGCAGCCCGCCCGCGCCGGAGAGCCGCGCCGGGCTCCGGCTCACCAGCTCCGCGATCGCGTCGTTCTGCATGCGGCACCACTCGGCGGCCGCCGGCGCCGGCGCCCAGTAGCAGAACGTGGGCGGAGCGGGGGAGAGGAGCTGGCGGCCCACGCCGGTGCGGTCCATGTCCTCGATGCGCCGGGCCGGGTCGAAGGCGTGCGGCGTGAGGCTCCGGTTGAGCGTGCTGCCGAGGTAGAGCCGGC
>DATFAJ010000271.1:0-3196 GCA_035254745.1 Candidatus Methylomirabilota bacterium
GGGTGTGAACCGTCAGGAATGCTCCGGCTAGGGGGCTCATGGGCGTGGCTCTCCTCTCGGCGGACACTCGCTTACTTCTTTAGGCTCTTCATCTGCGGGGGCCCCGAAATGGCCCCCGCACTCCCCCAGTCGGCGGACAACCCTTGGCGCGCACCATCCTCCACGTGGACATGGACGCGTTCTACGCGTCCGTGGAGCAGCGGGATCGGCCCGAGCTGCGCGGGCGGCCGGTCATCGTGGGGGCGGATCCGCGGGGACGGGGAGTCGTCTCGGCCGCCTCGTACGAGGCGCGGCGGTTCGGCGTACACTCCGCGATGCCGATCGGGCGCGCGGCGCGCCTGTGTCCCGACGGTGCGTTCGTCCCGGTGGACATGGACAAGTACGCGGCGGTCTCGCGACAGGTCATGGCCATCCTGGCCGACTTCACGCCGCTGCTCGAGCCGGTGTCCATCGACGAGGCCTTCCTCGACGTCACCGGCACCGAGCGGCTCTCCGGCGACGGGCCCACCGTGGCCGCGACGATCAAGGCGCGCATCGCCTCGAGCCTCGCCCTGACCGCGTCGGTCGGGGTCGCGGCCAACAAGTTCGTGGCGAAGGTCGCCTCCGACCTCCGGAAGCCCGACGGGCTCGTGGTGGTGCGGCCGGGCACCGAGGCCGATTTCCTCGCGCCGCTGCCGGTCTCGCGGCTCTGGGGCGTGGGCCGAGTCACCGCGGCCGGTCTCGAGGCGATGGGGGTCGCCACCATCGGGCAGCTCGCGGCGGTGCCGGTGGCCTACCTGGAGGCGCGCTTCGGGTCGAGCGGGCGCGGCCTCCACGACCTCTCGCGCGGCCTCGACGACCGCGCGGTGGAGCCGTTCGCGCCGCCCAAGTCCATGGGCGCCGAGGAGACCTTCGGGCGCGATCATCGCGACGTGGACCGCCTGGCCGCCACGCTGCGCGAGCAGGCCGAGCGGGTGGCGCGCGAGCTGCGCGAGGCAGGGTACGCGGCCCGCTGCGTCACGCTCAAGCTCCGCTTCGCGGACTTCTCCACGCTCACCCGTCGCCACACCGACGACCCGACCCAGGACGGGCTCGCCATCTACCAGCGGGCCCGGGCCCTGCTGGATCGCATTCCGCTCCGCCAGGCGGTGCGCCTCATCGGGCTCTCCGCTTCCGGCCTCGGGCCCGCCGCGGCCGGTCAGCTCTCGCTGCTCGGCCCGGACCAGGCGCGTCGCGAGCGGCTCGCGCGCGCCATGGACCGGGTGACCACCCGATTCGGCGAGGACTCCCTGCGGCCGGCGAGCCTGCTGTCGCGTCGACGCCGGCCGCGTCCGTCGGAGTGATCGCCGCCTTCCCGTTGCCTTCATGGTGGGCTTCGGCTAGACTCCGCTGAACAGCGGTTCATTCGGGAAGGAGCGGCTCATGGAACGGCTCATCGCCTACGACAAGCTGGCCCGCGAGGACCGCCTCGTGCGGATGCGGGCGCGCGAGGTCGCGCAGCTCAAGATCGACCAGGGGCTGCCGCCCTTCCCGGACCTGCTCTCGCGCGACTCCATCAAGGAGCGGGTCCACGGCATCATGGTGGGCGAGCTGCAGGCGATGGAGGGCGCGGGCCGCTCGGTGTACGACTTCCCGGACGCTCCGTGGGAGTTCTCGATGGACATGGCGCGGCAGGTGTGGGACGAGTCGCGCCACGTCGAGATCTACATCCGGCTGCTCGAGCACCTCGACGGCTACATCGGGGAGTTCCCGGAGACCACGATCCTGTGGCGCTGCGCCTGCGCCGAGGACGCGGCGGCGCGCGTGGCCGGCGTCAACCGCGGGCTCGAGGGTCTCGCCTGCGACGTGTTCAACCAGCTCGTGCACATCGCGCGCAAGATGGGCGACCCGATCCTGGAGCGCGCGGTCGACTACGTGCTCGCCGACGAGATCACCCACGTGCGCATGGGCTCGAAGTGGCTCACCCGCCTCACCGAGGGCGACCCCGAGCGCCGCCGCCGCGCGGTGGAGTTCCAGGAGACCATCGACGAGCGGTTCAACCTGGGCGGGATCCGGCGCGAGGGCGACCACGAGTCGGTGCCCATCTCCATCGCCACCGAGGCCCGCCGCGAGGGCGGGTTCACCGACGAGGAGATCGCCCGACTCATCCGGACGACGCAGCGCTCCGCCGTCTACTAGGCCTCGCCGCGCCATGACGCATCCCCTGTCGGGGTATCTCGAGGTGGACGAGTCCGCGAGGACCGTCCGGCACTATCGCTACGCGGTCGAGCGGATGATGCGCGTCCTCGGCGGGTGGATCGCGCTCACCCCGGAGCTGTCGGTCAAGCTGCTGCTCGGCCGCCACGTCTGGGACAACGCCCAGCACGCCGATCTCTGGGGCAAGCGTCTGCCCGAGCTGCGTGCGGCGGCCCAGGTGTCGGAGCCGGCCAACGCGCGGCTGGTGGCGTTCATGGACACGCTCGAGGCCGCGGAGGCGCCCGGGGAGACGATCGAGCGGGTGGTGGGCGTGTACCGCGTGCTGAAGCCGCAGCTGCTCGCCACCTACGAGGCGCACCTGGCGGGCGCCAACGCGGTCTACGAGCCGCCCACGTGCCGGATCCTCGCCCGCTGCATCGAGGACGAGCGCCGCCACCTCGCGGCGGGCGAGACCATCCTGCGCCACCTCCTCCGCACGCCCGCGCTCGCCGAGCGCGCGAGAGCGTGCGAGGCGCGCCTCTGGGCCCTGCTCGAGGCGGCGGGCGGGGTGACCGGGGCGGGGCCGCTCGCGCGCGCCTCGGCCGCCGGGGCCGCCGAGGCGCCGCTGAGCGACGACGCGCGCGAGTTCATTCGCCTCGAGCAGTCGACCGGGGCCTGGCCGATCGCGGCGGAGCTGGTCGGGGCCCTCGAGCGCTTCGGCGACGCCCTCGTCGCCGGCGATCTGGAAGCGGCGCGTGGTTGGCTCGACCCCTCGCTCGCGCCCGGTCCGGACCTCGAGGGCCGCCTGCTCGCCGCGCGGGGCGGGCGTCATCGCGTGGTGGCCTTCGCCCGGGTGGGGGCGCAGCGCCTGGTGAAGCTGCGGGTCGACGGCGACGGGGCGGGTCTCACCCTGCTGCTCCGCTGGGTGCCCGCGGACGCGGGCTGGCGCATCGCCGCGCTCGAGCCCGTCACCGCCTCCGCCGCGCCGCCCGCCTGATCCCGTGCTGCAGAGCGTCCTGGTCGCGAATCGGGGGGAGATCGC
>DATFAJ010000272.1:0-6999 GCA_035254745.1 Candidatus Methylomirabilota bacterium
GCCCTTGGCACCGAGCCGCTCATCGAGGACCCTCGATTCAAGATGGCGCCCGACCGCTCGAAGAACCGCAAGGCCTTGACCGTCGAGCTCGAGAAGGCGCTCGTCGGCAAGACCAGCGCCGAGTGGGTGGAGCTGCTGAACGCCAAGGGCGTGCCCTCGGGCCCCATCCTCGACGTCAAGCAGGTCTACGAGAACGAGCAGATCCGGCACCTCAAGATGGCGGTGCCGGTGGAGCACCCGGCGCTCGGCGAGGTCCTCGTACAGGCCCCGCCGGTCACCCTCTCCCGCACCCCGGGCGCGGTGCGCACCCCGGCGCCCGACACCGGCGAGCACAACGATCAGATCCTCACCGAGCTGGGCTATTCCCCGACCGACATCGATACCCTGCGCCGAGACAAGGTCATCTAGCCGGGGTCAGGTCTTACATTCCGACATTTGCCGCGTTGCGACGTCGGAATGTAAGACCTGACCCCATCGGAGAGTGATGTGAGAGAGAACGCGCTGAAGAAGATCTGGGCGAAGGGAGAGGCGGTGGTGAACGGGTGGCTGTCCATCCCGAGCGGCTTCTCGGCCGAGGTGATGGCGCACCAGGGGTTCGACTCGCTGACCATCGACATGCAGCACGGCGTCGTCGACTACCAGGTGGCGGTGAGCATGCTCCAGGGCATCTCGACCCTGGGCGTGGTGCCCCTGGCTCGCGTGCCGTGGAACGATCCCGCGCGGCTCATGAAGATCCTCGACGCGGGGGCCTACGGGGTCATCTGCCCGATGATCAACACCGCGCTGGAGGCGGAGGCGATGGTGCGCGCGTGCAAGTACCCGCCGCGCGGTTACCGGAGCTGGGGCCCGGTGCGCGCCTCCCTCTACGCCGGCTCCGACTACGGCGACCACGCCAACGTCGAGACCATCGTGATGCCGATGATCGAGACCGCGGAGGCGCTCAAGAATCTCGACGAGATCCTGAGCGTGGACGGCGTCGACGCCATCTACGTCGGCCCCTCCGACCTGAGCCTGGCCATGGGCCTCAAGCCCCGCCTCGACCAGACCGACCCGCCGGTGGTGGAGGCGCAGCAGAAGATCGTCGCGGCCTGCAAGCGGCACAACGTGGTCGCGGGCATCCACAACGCCACCGCGACGTACGCGCTCAAGATGATCGCGGAGGGCTACCAGTTCGTGACGCTCGCGAGCGACAGCCGCTTCATGGCGGCCAAGGCCGCCGAGGAGGTGGGCGTCGTGCGCAAGACCGGCACCAAGGCCGGAAAGCTGCCGGCCTACTAGTGCCGGCCCGGCTGGACGACGCGCTGCTCGACCGGGCGCGCGCCAATCTGTCCGCGTTCGAGCGCCTCGCCCTGCCCGACGACGGGCGGCGGCGCGCCGCGGTGGCCCAGGTCCTGCTCTACGACGAGGAGGGGCGCGCCTGCTTCCTCATCACCCGCCGGGCCGCGACGCTGCGCAAGCACACCGGCCAGTGGGCCCTGCCGGGCGGCCGCCTCGACGCGGGCGAGACCGCGGAGCGGGCGGCGCTGCGCGAGCTGCAGGAGGAGGTCGGCCTCGTCCTCGACGAGAGCACCGTGCTGGGCGCGCTGGACGACTACGGCACGCGCTCCGGCTTCATCATCACCCCGGTGGTGGTGTGGGGCGGCCTCGTGGGCGAGCTCATCCCGAACCCGGCCGAGGTGGCCAAGATCTTCCGGGTGCCGCTCGAGGACCTCGAGGGCCCGGACGTCCCGCGCCTGATCAGCATCCCGGAGAGCGACCGTCCGGTGATCCAGCTCCCGCTGCTGGGCACCTTGATCCATGCGCCCACCGCGGCCGTCGTCTACCAGATGCGCGAGGTGGTCGTCCACGGACGGGCCACGCGCGTGAACCACTTCGAGCAGCCCGTGTGGGCCTGGCGCTGAGGCGCCGGGCGGCCCGGGCGGAAGGAGCCTCATGGGAGTCCTCGACGGGCAGGTCGCGATCATGACCGGCGGCGGCACCGGCATCGGCCGCGCCGCCGCGCTGATGCTGGCGGCCGAGGGCGCGCGGGTCGTCGTGGCGGGCCGGCGCAAGGCGCCGCTCGACGAGGTGGTGGGCGAGATCACCCGGGCGGGCGGACGCGCGGTGGCGCGGGCCTGCGACGTGGAGAAGGCGGCGGAGGCCCGCGGTCTCGCGGAGTGGACGGTGGCCCAGTACGGACGCGCCGACATCCTGGTGAACAACGCCGGGCACTCGAGCAAGGCCCGCAACATCCGCTGGGTCGGGCAGGAGGAGTGGGACAGCGTGCTCGCGGTGAACCTGACCGGGGTCTACGCGCTCACCCAGGCGGTGCTCCCGAGCATGATCGAGCGCGGCGGCGGCACCATCATCACGATCAGCTCGCTGGCCGCGCTGCGGCCCGGACTGATCGGCGGCGCTCCCTACGGGGCGGCCAAGGCCGCGGTGCTCAACCTGATGGGGCACGTCCACAACGTGCTGCGGGACAAGGGGATCCGCGCCACCACCATCATGCCCGCCGAGGTCGACACCCCGATCCTCGACAAGCGGCCCTTCCGACCCGATGCCACCGCCCGCTCGACGATGATGCACGCCGAGGACGTGGCCCGCGCGATCCTCCTCTGCGCGACGCTGCCCCCCCGCACCGTGATCGAGACCATGGTGATGAGCCCGACGATCCTGCGTGACCAGAGCGTGGACATCAAGGTGGCGCGTGACGAGGGGGCGCCGCCGGGCGCGAAGTAGCCCGGGGCGGCTCAGCCCGAACCCGCGCCCGACCCCGGCCCCAGCGTCGCCTGCTGGACGTGGTTGCGGAAGCCGATCGGGTCGCGCACCCGGCGGAAGACCTCGCGGGCGCCGCCGGTGCCGGTCACGATCAGGTCACCGTAGCCGAGCAAGCGGCCCATCAGCCCCTGGTGCACGCCGATGGTCTCCACCTTGGCCAGCAGGAGCTCGGTGGTGTAGCGCGAGATCAGGCCCACCTTCATGATCAGGCGACTGCTCGTCACCGCGAACTCGGAGGTCATCAGCTCGACGTAGTGGACGAGCCCCCAGACGAGCCCGATCAGGGCCACGGCGGCTCCGATCATCCAGAGCCAGGGCGGGTCCTGCACCTGCCGCAGCACTACCGCCAGCGCGACCCCGCCCAGGAACAGGAGCGCCGGCTTCAGGAACAGCACCCAGTGCAGCCGCGTCTTGTAGACCACCTGCTCGCTCGCCAGCAGATGCCGCTCGACGTACCCCACGGGCTCAGCTCAGCGGTAGTCGCGGTGCCAGAGGTCGAGGTACTCGGTGGCGTTGCGGAGGATGTCGTCGAGCTCGTCCTGGCTCATCTTCCGCACCGGCTTGGCCGGCACCCCCATGACGAGCCAGCCCGCCGGCACCACCTTGCCGGGCGGCACGAGCGCCCCGGCCCCCACCTGCGCCCCCTCCTCCACCACCGCGCCGGTCAGCACCACCGCGCCGATGCCGATCCGCACGTTGTCCATCACGGTGCACGCGTGGACCACCGCCCGGTGGCCGATGGTCACGTTGGCCCCCACGATGCACGGGAACTCGGGGGTGACGTGCAGCACCGAGTTGTCCTGCACGTTGGAGTTGCGCCCGAGGGTGACGTAGTTGTCCTGGTCGCCGCGCAGCACCGTGAACGGCCACACGCTCGCCCCCGCCTCGATGGTCACGTCGCCGATCACCTGGGCCGCGGGGTCCACGTAGGCCTCCGGGTGCACCCGCGGCGTGCGGCCGGGCACGGAGCGGATCATCGACCGGTCCACCGCGCCTTGCGCTTCTCGAGGAACGCGCGCACCCCCTCGCGGAAGTCGGCGCTCATGTAGGTGGTGGCGATCAGGTCCTCGTCGGCCGGGAGGGCCCGGCTCGCCGCGAGGCGACGGATCGACTCCTTGGTCACCCAGAGCGTGATCGGCGCGTGCTCCGCGAGCTGGCGGGCGAGCGCGGTCACCCGCGCTCCGATCTGGTCCGCGGCCACGATCTCGTGCACGTAGCCCGCCGCGTGCGCCTCCTCGGCGCCGAGCAGGCGCGCGGTGAAGATCAGCTCCTTCAGGCGCGAGGGCCCGAACACGTCCACGAAGCTCGCGTAGGCGGCCATCGAGAGGCAGTTGCCGAGGGTGCGCGCGATGGGCGCCCCGAAGCGCGCGTCGGGCGTGGCGATGCGCAGGTCGCAGGCGGTGGCGATGCGGAAGCCGCCCCCCACCGCGAACCCCTCGACCTGGGCCACCACCGGCTTGCGCACGGCCTCGAGTCGCGCGATCCGCTTGTCGCCGTCCCGCTCGTAGGCGATGCCGTCCTCCGCCCGCTCGAAGACCTTGAACTGGCTGATGTCGGTCCCGGCGACGAACGCCTTGCCGCCGGCGCCGCGCAGCACGAGCACGCGCACCGAGTCGTCCGCGTCCACCTCCTCGCAGACCTCGTAGAGGCGATCGTACATCCCCCAGGTCATCGCGTTGCGCGCCTCGGGGCGATTGAAGGTCAGCGTGACCACCGGCCCGTCGCGGGTCACCAGGGTCTCGTCTTGCGTCGGCACGGCGCGCGCCTCCTCCGGGTGGAGCGATGTGAACCGCCGCATCGTAACATGCCGGCCTCGCTTTGTCGGGACGCCCGCCTCGCGTAGCATCGAGCGCATGGCGCGGCCCGCGGGTCTCATCCTCGACTACGGCAACGTGCTGAGCCGCGTGCAGGATCAGACGTGGATGGACGAGGCGGCGCGCCGGCTCGGCGCCGACGCCACCGCCTTCCGGGCCGCCTACTGGCAGCATCGACACGCCTACGACGACGGCCTGTCCGCCGCCGACTACTGGCGGCGCGTGGTGACCGCCGCGCGGGCCGCCGCCCCGCTGGCCCCGGGCGATGTGGCGGCGCTGATCGCCTCCGACGCCGCCTCGTGGAGCGTCTACCACGACGAGGTCTGGGCGCTCGCCGCCCGGTTCCGCGCCGCGGGCGGCCACACCGCGCTCCTCTCCAACAGCGGTCCCGAGGTCATGGCGCGCGTGCGCGCGGAGCACCCGCTGGAGGCGCGCTTCGACGTGGTGGTGATCTCCTGCGAGGTCGGGCTCGCCAAGCCCGATCCCCGCATCTTCCGGCTCTGCCTCGAGCGCCTGGGGCTTCCCGCCGGCGCGGCCCTCTTCGTGGACGATCGAGCCGACAACGTCGAGGCCGCCGCGGGCGTCGGGCTGCAGACCCTCCGGTTCGAGGGCCCCGACGCCCTCGATCGGCTTCGCGCGCTCCTCCGCTAAGGCGGCCGCCCGCGCCCGCGGGCGCTGACCGCGCGAGTCACCAACCTGGGAAATTCCCTTCTTCGCATGGGGGGACCGCTCCCGGCGCAACCTTTGCGGAGGCTTCCTAACCCGGCAATTCCCCGACGCCGCAGCGGTGGTGTGGCTCTTGCGTTGCCGTTGGTCGTGGCCCACGCGGGCCCCGACAGGAGAGACGGCGCATGGCGCGATTGGCGATGGCGGTGGCACTCGGCGCGGGGCTTCTGCTCCTGGCCGGGTCGGCGGATGCGCAGTGGCGGTACACCGACGACAAGGGCGTGAGCCGGGTCACGCAGTACAAGATCGACGTGCCCGAGCCTCACCGCGACGCGGCCGAGTGGGTCGGGCCGGTCGGGATCGGCAAGCCCGCCCTCAGCGCCGACCAGATCCGCCAGGCGCAGCTCGTCGAGGCCATCCGGCGGATCGTCACCGCGGAGGCCGGGCTCGTGCAGTTCCGGAACATGCCGGCCCCGGTGAAGCCGGCGGCGGTTCCGGGCGGACCCGACAAGCCCATGGCGACCATGTGCATCTCGGGCGAGCAGCGGGCCATGACCTCCCCCGGCATCTGGAAGGTCGTCGGCGGGTGCAACTCGGACTTCTCGACCGGCTACTCGACGGGCGGCTACGGCACCTCCGGCCCCTCCGGCGGCTACCCGACGCACTGACCGGCTCTCGCGGCCGGCGCGGCGACGCCTAGAGGCGAAAGCGCGCGCGGATCTCGTCGGGCCGCTCGGAGTAGGGCGGGATCGGCTCCGCGGGATCGAACGCGATCTCGACCACGATGGCGGCCGGACCGCCGGCGCCGCGCGCCGCCGCGAACGCCTCGCGCAGCCCGGCCACGTCGCCCACCGTGGTCACGTGCCGCAGGCCCGCGGCGCGGGCGAGCGCGGCCCAGTCCACCGTCACCGCGGGCAGCGCCTGGCCGCCCGAGGACTCGTAGCGCCCGTTCACCCAGAGCAGCATCGTGAGGTTGGGCGGCGCCGCCGCCGCGACGGTGGCGAGGACGTTCGGGCTCATCAGCAGGGACCCGTCGCCCTCGAGCGCGACCACGTGGCGGTCCGGCCGCTGGAGCGCCATGCCGAGCCCCAGCGGGATCGCCGCGCCCATCGAGTCGCAGAGCGCGAAGACCGGGCACGGCACCGTCATGTGCGGCAGGTAGCGGGCGTTGGCCCCGAGGCAGGAGACGAGCACGTCGCGCGGGGTCAGCATCGCGACCAGCGCGTCCAGCAGCGGCTTGCGCGCGGTCACGCCAGGTCCTCGCCGCTGATCAGCAGCACGAAGGGCCCGCGCGACTCGACGCAGAACTCGACCCCCTGCTTGACCTGGACAGCCAGGTCGCCGCGGCGATCGGCCCGCGCGTAGGGCAGCCGCCAGGCGCGCAGCGTCTCCTCGGTGACGCGGCCCTCGGGCGCGTGGTAGTAGACCGGGTCGCGGTGGTCACCCCGCAGCGAGACGATGAAGAAGCACGGCAGGTGGTAGAGCTCGACCAGCCCGGCCAGCACGCCGCCGCAGTTGAGCAGCCCCGCGTTCTGGATCAGGACCGCGCCGCGGCCGCCCGCGAGGTTGGCGCCACAGGCCACCGCGACCGCCTCCTCTTCCCGGGCCACGTCCACCACGCGCAGCCGCGGGGAGCGGCGCACGCCGACCATCAGCCGGCCGATCCACGTGTCCGGCACCGAGGCCACGATCGAGACCTGGGCCGCCTCGAGCCCCGCGACGATCTGCTCGATCCCGGTCACCGGCCGGCCCCCTCGCC